>JALYFY010000786.1 GCA_030777385.1 Pseudomonadota bacterium
CCCACGTTCGCAATGAGAACCCGCTGTGCTCCGCCGCACCCTCGCCGTCTTCCTTGGACCAATCCTCGTTGCGCTACCTGTCCTGGCCCAAGAGCCGGAAACGCCGACCGTTTCTGCCATCCCATCCGCAACGATCTCGCGCCCGAATGAGATCCGGATTTCCGACCGCATCATCCTGGTGCGCGACGAGCGCATGCGACCGACCCACTTCACGCTCCTGGTCCATGCGGGCTGCCTCGATGAAGAGCCAAACTGCCGTGGTGTTGCACATTACTTGGAGCATCTCCTACTGACCGGCCGCAATCCTGACCACACGGAGACGGCCTTCCGCTTCTTCGCCGATGGTTACGCGAACGGTTGGACCACCCAGAAGGCGACCGCTTTCGTTCACCGCATTGCCCCGCGACGGACGGAGGGGGAAACAGGCGGCCAAATGCCTGATCTCGAACGCCTGTTCGCCTTTTATGCCAACCGTCTGCGCGGTTTCGAGGTGAGTGCGGCAGATGCACTGCGGGAGCGAAATGTTGTGCTTCAGGAATATCAGTCCCGCATCGGCAATACGCCCTTCGGCCGCTTTGGGGTGCGGTTCGAGGAGGTGCTCCTGGATGGTCACCCCCTCGGCCAACCTGTGATTGGCGCACCTAAGACAATCGCAGCCCTCACGCTCGAGGAGGCCCGCCAGTTCCACGCACGCTGGTATGCGCCGAATAACACCACCGCGATAGTGGCGGGCAATCTCGATCCGGAAGCGGTCCGGGCTATGGCCGCGCGCACATTCGGCGCCATCGAGCCCCGGCCCTTACCGCTGCGTCGCGGATGGGAGGCCCCGAACATCGGGCCAGAGCACCTCAACCTCGTGGTCAAGGATGCCCAAGTGAAGCGGCGCTCTGTCCGATATGCCAAGCTGGTTCGAGTAGACGAGACCGAAAGCCTGCGTAGCGCCCGTCGGCTTCTCGCAGCCTTTCTCACGAGTCAACTCGCCGGCAGCCCCCATGACACCCTTGTCGAACAGCAGGGTGTCACCGACGGGGTTGCGGCGGGCATTATTCGGCACCTGCCCGGACTCTACCGGGTGTGGCTCTCGGCGGAGCCGAACCCAGACACCAACCCCGAACAGCTCGCTGAGGCGCTCCGCCGTTATCTCAACGATCTTGTTGCGCGTGGTGGTCCGGATGCGAGCATTCTGGAACGACTGAAGCGCCGCTTCGCCACAGACACGGTTGCGGCCAGCTTGTCGGGTGAACGGGTAATGGGACGAGTTGTCGACTGGGTCGCGAACGGAGAGCCTTATGACAGCCTGGCCGAGCTCCCGCACCGTGTCGCCGTGACGGCACGGGACGACGTGGTCCACCTCCTCACTGCGCTGACGGGCCCTGGGCGTGAACTCACAGGCTTTCTCCTGCCTGAAGCAGGCATTGAGAGGCAATTGCCGTGATCCCGTACCGGCCGATACTGTGGGCCTTTACCTTCCTTCTCGGCAGTTTTCTCATCCTTTCCACCGCCTTTGCGCAGACGGAAGGTGACGGGCTAAACGTTCGTGAGGGCCGCACGCCGCGGGGCATCCGCTACGCTCTCCTGTTGCAGCCTTTCGAGAACACCGTCGCGCTCACCTTCTCTTGGTGGGACGGCTTCGCTCAGGCTCGGCCGGGCCAGGAGCTTCTTGGGCAATTCGGCGCGGCTTGGTTCCAGGCCGGCACGGAGCGGCTGCCCGAGGGCCAATTCCGCGAGGAGCTGCGCGATGACCATATCTCTCTCACCCTTGCGACGGGTAACCGCATTACCGGGGGTTCCTTATCAGCGCCCGCCGGTAAGCTCGACCTCGCTGCCGAGCGATTGCGCGAGGTGCTTTGGACGCCCGCCCTTTCAGAGCGGGCGCTGGCCCGATTGCAGCGTCGACAAGCCCTCAGCCTAGAGCAGGCCCGGGAGGTGCCAGGGACGCTTGCGCGATCGTTCTTGATTGAACTCCTCGCTGGCCAGAATCCGTTCGTAATGGAGCAGGCCAGCGCTTCCCTTCGGCTCCGCGCGGTTGGTGCAGCGCTTGGCCGTGCGGACGTCGAGGATTGGCGCCGGGCTGTCCTCGCCCGCGACACCCTCGTGGTTGGGGCGGCGGGCCGCGGGACCGAGCAAGAGTTCGTTGCCGCGATTGACCGCGCTTTCGGCGACCTTCCCGAGCGGGCCAATCTGCCACCGCCTCCGATGATTGAATTTCGACGCGATGCTCGAACGGTGGTGATTGAGAGGCCGGTCTCGCAGACGAGCCTCGTACTCGGCGCAGGTAGCGGTTTCCTCTGGGCTGATGAGCGCGACCAGCTATTGAACTCCATTGCCCTTAATGCCTTTGCGGCAGGCCCTTCATCGCGCCTGTTCCGCGTCGTGCGCGACGAACTAGGGGCCGCCTACGGGATTACTGCGGAGCTGCCCATGCTCGCGGGAGCAGCCCGATACCTCGTCATCAGCACCTCCGTGGATCCGACAAGCGCCCCCAAAGCCCTTAACGTAATCCGGTCGGAGTACGATCGCTTCCGGCAGAATGGCCTCACAGCGGCCGAGTTCGAGGCTGCGCGGGCCCGGACCGTGAACGGGCTTGAGGAGGGCGCGCGCCGGGCGAGCGCCGCCGCTTCCCTCTTGCATGGCCTCTTGCGCCAGGATCGTAGCGCTACGGAGGCACAAGGTGTGCTCGAGCGCCTTCGTAAGCGGCTGACACGCGAGGAGGTGAACGCGCGCCTGCTTGAGCGCTGGCCGGCTCCCCCGCTCACGACAATAATCGTTGCTCCCTCAGGCGACGGCTTTGCGGCGGACTGCGTGGTGCGCCGCAGCGAAGAACCGGAGCGCTGCTTTCTCGAGCGCTGAGTCGCTATGCGGCGCTGTTGCACGGAGCCGAATTGCGGGATGTGGGTCCGTGCTTGGCCGTCAAGCGATGCGAACCGAAACGGGCTTGGCGACCCGGATCATACGATTGAGCATCTCACGGCCGTGTTGCATGGATCAGGGGAGCGGGCGCACTGACCCCAACCCCGTTCGATTCACGTGATACGGACGTAGGTCGGGCGTCCCAGCTCC
>JALYFY010000787.1 GCA_030777385.1 Pseudomonadota bacterium
ATGGCCGCCTTGGGCCAGCGCCAAACCGGTCGCGCCAGTTTGCCTAAAAGAACCGTGCGCGAAGAGACAGTCTGGCTCTTCCTTACCAACACACAGCGAGCCGGGCTGCCCAGCGCGCCACCCTCGATTCCCTTCAAGGCTCGGAGCCGAAACGGCTCCTGAGCCCGAAGGGTCATGCCTTCATTCCCCAAAATGTTGTTTCAGCCATTCATTGCATGAGGTTTCATCATGAGCCGTGTTCGCTCCAGCCTGGCCAGCCTTCCAGATGCCGACGACGTTATGCGCCGCCTTGCCGACGTGATCCGGACGGCGCCCACCTGCCGCAGGCGCGGGTGCCGGGTCTACGGGTTCTGCCAGGGCGGCTTCGGGCCGCCGTGCTTTTTCGAGAATCGCAAGCGCTTTGCCGATGCGGTGCTGGAGGAGATGCAGGAGCACCGCGAGCACTGGATCAACCAGCGAGCCAACCTGGAGGCCCTGCTGCGGCGGTCAGGGGCATTCAGGTAGTCCAGGCCTTCCGTTACCCGGAGGCTTCCCCAAACGAAAAAGCCCCTCCGTTGCCGGAGGGGCTTGCTGCAATCCGCGAAGGACCGGTTCTTAGCCGATCGCAAAGTCGTCGTGCGTGATCGTCGTTTTGTTGGCCAGAACGGCGAACTTGACCTTCGCCGCCGAGCCCGTTCCATCCGGATCGTAGTAGAGCGTGCCGGTCTTCTTGTCGTAGATGATCCGGTCATCCGCATCGACGGCTTTCTTGCCCACATGGAACGCCGCCTCTGCCAGACCGCCTGCCGGAAGCTTCTTGAAAATCAAGCGGGAGAGGACGAGCGTGTCGTCCACGGCCTTGAAGTCCATGATCTTGTCGACATTGGTCCTGGCGTTCAGCTTAGCGTCGAAGAAGAAGCTGTCCGGGCCTGCGCCCCCGTAAAGCTTGTCGTTGCCGGAGCCGCCCGTAATAGCATCCTGGCCGCCACGACCGTAGATGACGTCGTTGCCGGGGCCGGCATAGAAGCCGTCCATGCCGTTGGTTCCCCTAAGCACGTCGTTGCCACGTGTTCCGATAGGCGGCAACGCCATGGCGGCCGCGCCCCATAGGGTGTCCTGCGCCTGACCGGCGCTCGGGAATGCCCAGCTGGTCTTTGAATTGATCTTGGTGCTCATGCAATCCTCCTCAGAATCGATTCAGCTCTTCATTCGAAGAAGGACGGGATAAGAACAAACAAGTGTTAATGCAATGCTATGCCGTTGCGGAATGAGGGCATATGTCGCCGGCTCATAGGCGCGTCAGCAGGCCTCCAGGGACTGCGGCAGGATGAAAACCGGCTTCAGGAGCTGGGCTCAGGCCGGCGGCTGCGGCTCGATGACTTTGCCGTCCTGCGTGAAGTCGTAGATCTTGCCGGTCTGGTCCCAGGCGGGCAGGGCGAGCTTCACGATATGGGGGGCGAGGTCTTCCGGCGTCCTTAGGGTCAGCGGGTCCTCGCCCGGCATGGCGGCGCGGCGCATGGAGGTGCGAAGCGGCCCCGGGTTGAGCAGCATGGCCTTGATCGGGGTCGTCACCGTCTCGGCCGCATAGGTGCGCACCAGGGCTTCGAGCGCGGCCTTGGACACCGAGTAGACGCCCCAATAGGCCGTGTGCTTGTAGGCGGCGCCCGAGGTGACGAAGATCGCACGGCCCGCGTCAGACGCGCGCAGCAGCGGATCGAGGGAGCGCAGCAGGCGGTAGTTGGCCGTCACGTTGACCGCCATCACCTCGTCCCAGACCGGCTGGTCCACATGGGTGATCGGCGCAAGCTCGCCGAGCTGGCCCGCATTGCCGAGCAGGATGTCGAGCTTGCCCCAGCGCTCATGGATCGCCGCGCCGAGCCGGTCGAGGGCGTCGAGATCCTTGAGGTTCACCGGCACGAGGGTGGCGGAGCCGCCCTTGGCGCGGATCTCATCGTCGAGGGATTCGAGCGCTCCTTGGGTTCGGGCGAGCGCAATCACATGCGCGCCGGCCTCGGCGAGAGCGAGCGCTGCGGCGCGGCCGATCCCGCGCGATGCACCGGTGACGACCGCGACGCGGTTGAGAAGGGGCTTGTCCATAGGTCCTCAGTCGGCTTCGGCAAGAACGGCGAGACGGCGCGGGGTGGCGACAGTCAGATCCGTCAGCGGCGTCGGGTAATCGCCCGTGAAGCAATGGTCGGTGAATTGCGGCTGCGCGGCGTTGCGACCCTTCTCGCCCATGGCCCGGTAGACGCCCTCGATGGAGAGGAACGCGAGCGAATCCGCCCCGATATACTGGCGCATCTGCTCCAGATCGTGGGTGGCGGCGAGCAGCTTCTCCTTCTCCGGCGTGTCGATGCCGTAGAAGTCGGGATGCGTGATCGGCGGGCTCGAGATGCGGAAATGCACCTCCTTGGCGCCGGCCTCGCGCATCATCCGGACGATCTTCACCGAGGTGGTGCCGCGCACCAGGCTGTCGTCCACGAGCACGATGCGCTTGCCCTCGATGGCGGAGCGGTTGGCGGAGTGCTTCATGCGTACCCCGAGCTCGCGCACCGACTGGGTCGGCTGAATGAAGGTGCGGCCCACATAGTGGTTGCGGATGATGCCGAGCTCGTAGGGCAGGCCGCAGGTCTGGGCAAAGCCGAGCGCCGCCGGCACCCCGGAATCCGGCACGGGAATGACCACGTCCGCGTCGGGGGCCGATTCCAGCGCCAGTTCCCGGCCCATGTTCTTTCGGACCTCGTAGACGCTGCGGCCGTTCACGATGGAATCGGGGCGGGCGAAGTAGAT
>JALYFY010000788.1 GCA_030777385.1 Pseudomonadota bacterium
CAGGGATTCCGGGTTCACGGAGCCGTCGGTGCCGATGCACAAAGCCGCATCCGTCTCGCCCCGGCGGATCGCCTCGACGCCGAGCTGAATCGCGGTGGCGCCGGACGAGCAGGCGGTGGAGAGCGAAATCGGCGAGCCCCGGGTGCCGAACCGGTCGGCAACCCGGTCGGCCACGGTGCCGAAGATGAAGAGGTCGTGCCAGGGTTTGAACTCGCCCGAGGCCGCCGCCTTCAGGAGGTCCTTGTAGGTAACGTCGCCGTCCTGGCCCGAAGCTTTGGCCAAGGTCTCGCGCTGGGGCCATTCCATCTCCACGGGCGGCACCGCAATGAACAGGGCCCCCGGAAAGTCGCCGGCCGCCAACCCGGACTGGCCCACAGCCTCCTCGGCCGCCAGCATGGCAAGGCGCTCGGAGAGCACCGGCGCGCAGAACGGCTCCACGTCCACGTGGTCGACGGTGCCCGCAATGGTGGTGCGCAGGCCTTCCGTGGGAAAGCGGTTGATGCGGTGAATGCCGGATTTGCCGGCCGTCAAGGCAGCCCAGGTATCGTCCTTGCCCTGGCCGAGGGATGTGACCACGCCCAGGCCGGTGACGGCAACGAGCGGGCGGCCTTTCGTGTCGCGAAGCGCCATAAGCCTTCTCCTCAAGCCTTTGTGAGCCGGATGGCGCCCTCGCCGCGCCAGTGGCCGACGGAGGTGACGAGCGCCTCGGACGCCTTGCCCGCAGCGATCAGGCCGGCCGCAAGCGCCACGCCCGTGGGAGCCTGGGCTTCCATGGTATGGCCGACAAGATCGCCGGTGGCATGAACGGCAGCGCCTGGGGCGATGTCCTTGAGGGCAGCCCCCTCCTCCTCGGTGATGCCCTTGATGCCGGTGGCGCCTGAGATCACCACGTCCGGCTTGGCCTCAAGCCGGCTGGCCAATCCATGGAGCGATCCCTCGATGCTGCCGGGCTTGCGGCGGCTGCGGTCGGAGGCGATGCCCGCAACGGTGGCCAGGGGCTTTGCCCCGCGGGACGCGGCATGCTCGCGGGATTCGAGCACCATGAAGCAGGCGCCGCTGCCTAAGATCATGCCGCCGCCGTCAGCCGGGCGGTTCCAGACCGGCGCGTAGGGCTTCTTCCACAGGAAGCCGCCCATCTCGTAGATGAGGAGCACGTCGGGCCGCTCGGCGTTGTAGGCCCCGCCGACGAGGAAGATGTCGTCCTGGCCCGAGGCGATGCGCTCTCGGGCGATGCGCAGGGCATCGACGCCGCTGGACTCCTCGCCCATGAAGGTGCGGGACGCACCTGTCACGCCGTAAACGATGGCGATGTTGCCGGCGAGCAGGTTGGAGAGCTGCGCGAGAAACAGGGTCGGTCGCAGGTCGCCCATGAGGCGCTCGTTGAGGAAGACGCCGGGGTTGTCCGCCTTCGCCAAGCCCGTGAGGATCTGGCCGTCGACTGCGTAGTCCCGCTCGCCGCCGCCAGCCGAGACGATGAGCTGCATCCGGCCCTTCAGGGCCGCGTCTTCCTTCGCGCCGGCCGCATCGAGGGCGAGGCCCGCGGCATAGCAGCCGAGCTTCTGCCATGGCTCCATCTGGCGCTGGTCGGACTTTTTGGGGATCTGCCGGTCCCATTCGAGCGGCGTGGCCGGGTGAACCGGGAAGGGCTCGAAGGTGGCGGGATCCGTGTTCGGGGCCCTGCCGCCGGACAGCGCGGTCAGGTGAGCCTCGAGACCCTCTCCTGCGGAAGAGACGAGACCGATTCCTGTGATGACGACGTCACGCATCAAACCGCCTCCTCCATGAGGCCGATGCGTCTGGCCTGAGCGCGCATCTGGCCGTCCATGCCTTCGGGAAAGGGCATGATCCTGAACCGCAGCTCCGCGTCGCAGATCGATTTGCCCTCGGCCATGATCTTGGCCTTCGTCACCGCATAGCCCGAGCCTTCGTGCTCCAGCTGCGCCGTGACGGTGAGCACCGTACCCGGTCCCACGAAGGTGCGAAAGCGCGCCTTGTCAACGGCCATGAGGAACGGCATGTGGGTGAAGCCCATGAGGCCCAGCACGAGATAGCCGGAGGCCTGGGCCATGGTCTCGGTGAGGAGAACGCCAGGCACGAGGGGATGGCCCGGAAAATGCCCCTCGAAAACAGGGCTTTCCATGGGCACGGTGGACGAAACCTCGATCCGCTTGGTCTCGCGGTCGAGGCTCGTCACCTGATCGATCATTTCAAAATATTCTAGGCGCATCCGGATCCCGTACCATGCTGTTCCCGGAAGGGCCAAACAGGGAAAGGAATCCATGAGGCGGGGCGCTTGATGGATCGCCTCTCCGAGCCGGCCTCGCTCAGCCAGCCCGCCGGGATGCAAGTGTCGTCGTTGAGTCCTGCTTAGGCCTTCTTGGCGGCAACCAGCGCGTCGATGCGCGACACGAGGTTCTTCAGGACGAAGTACTCCTCGGCCGGCGCCTTGCCTTCGTTCACTTCCTGGGTCCACTGCTCCAGGGGCAGCTTGATGCCGAAAGCCTTGTCGATGGCAAAGGCGATATCGAGGAAGGCGAGCGAGTCGATGCCCAGATCCTCGATGGCATGGCTCTCGGGCGTGATCTGCTCGCGCGGGATATCGGCGGTCTCTGAAATGATGCCGGCGACGGTCTCGAAGGTGGACGACATGACGCCGCTCTCCTGAAAAATGCTGGGTCTCGACGATACAGCGCCGCCAAGCCTTAAGGCCCGGTTTCCAGCCGCTCTTTTCGTCAAGGAGGGTTGTTTCGAACGGCACCCCTTACACGACAGGCGGCAGACCGGCAACCGATTGGTTTCATTCCCCTTGGCTCACGGCAGCCCAGCCCGGCCGTTTTCAGCCTGCGGCAACGGCCAGAATGGCAAGCGATTGATTAATCGGCCCCTATCGTCGATAAGGGCCGCCTCCGGCCGCAAGGCCGGTTACCCTTATCTTGGCACCCATTGCTGGATCAACGTGCTCAACAGGTTCCGCAGACCTGCCGTCCGTCGCGCGCGACGCATGGCCCGCATCGCCCGATGGAACAAGCCCATCCAGGGCCCTGCCGGCCGCGTGCGCGCCTGGGCTCATATGCTGCTCGCCGATCATGGGGTGTTCCGCCTCCTCTACCTGAACAAGCACAAGGTGACCGACCGCCTGTGGCGATCCGCGCAGCCGGCTCCGCACCAGATCGCCGCCCTGGCGGCCGAGGGCGTGCGCACCATCATCAACCTGCGCGGCGGACGGGAGCACGGCTCCTGGCAGCTCCAGAAGGAGGCCTGCGAGCGGCTCGGCATCCATCTGGTGGAGTTCGTCGTCCGCTCCCGCGGCGCCCCCGACCGGGATACCCTGCTCAAGGCCAAGGATTTCTTCGACAAGGTGGAGTATCCGGCCGTCCTGCACTGCAAGTCCGGCGCCGACCGGGCCGGCTTCGTGGCAGCCCTCCATCTCGTTGTTTACGAGGGCAAGTCCATCGACGAGGCCCAGCGCCAGCTGTCCATGCGCTTCGGCCATTTCCGCTTCTCGAAGACCGGAATCCTGGACGCGTTCTTCGACATGTACCGCCGGGAGGGCGAGGCCAAGGGTGTTCCGTTCCTCGCCTGGATCGAGACGCAGTACGACGCCAGGGCCCTGGAGCAGAGCTTCCGCCCCGGCTTCTGGTCCAATCTCCTCGTCGACCGGATCATGCGGCGGGAATAGGCTGCCGCTACAGTCTCTTGACCCGATTCCTCTCTCAGCC
>JALYFY010000789.1 GCA_030777385.1 Pseudomonadota bacterium
GGTCTGGTGATCCGGACCAGCTGCCCGATGTGAAATCTGTCTTGCATCAGCGCCCCCGGCCTCCCGAAAAGGGACAAATACAGGCGCGGAGGAGAGGATGGATGAAACTGGATAGCCTCGCCACTTCCCGCGCAATTCAGGTCGGATCAAGAAGGAGGGCTGCGGCGAAACGATGGCACCCGCTCAATTTTCCATTCGGGAGCATTCACGGAATCTGGAGGGGTATCATGGCGCCAAAGTGAAGGTTGTGGTCCCTCCACTATGGCGCCACGAGACGTTCTGGAGGATAAGAGTCCAGCTCTACTGCGCCGGAGGGCCCGCAGGGCGACCGGGAGTGGCAGGGGCGGTGTTGTTGGCAGGCGGATTGTTGTTGTCCGTGCTTCCGGTGTTGTCCGGTCCGTCATCGCCGCACGCCGTCAAGGCGAGCAGGGCGGCCAGAGGCAGGATCATTCGAAGTCGCATGGTTGTCTCCTCTCTAGGTGGGGTTCAACTCCCAGGCTGGGCTGAGGTTCACGGCCGCGCATGCTGCTGATGCAAGCCTGCTCGTCACCCTGGCTTTTGGCTTCACATGGCCTGGACGGGCATCGTCACCACGAAGCGGGCACCCGTGGGATTGTTCGCACCGGCTTCCACCTGGGCTTGAAGCTGGCGGGCCGTATTGACGATGAGGCGTGAGCCCAGGCTTTTCTTCTGCGCGGAGAATTCGAACCCCGCCGGAAGCCCGACGCCCTGGTCCACTACCTCGAGCCGGAGTTGCCCTCCGCCATCGGAGAGTCGAACCTGGACTGTTCCGCCGCCGCCTTCCGGATAAGCGTATTTGAAGGCGTTGGTGACGATCTCGTTCAGCAGCAAGCCGAGCGAGATCGCCCTATCCGTCGAGACCATGACCGAGTGGCCATGGAACTCCAGCCGGTGCTCCACGGCAGTCTCCTGGAGCTTGTGGCACAGATCGTTCAGGAAGCCGCACAGGTCGACGCTCTGGGCGTCGTATTGCCGCCAGAGCCGGTCGTGGATCTGCGCTATGGTCTGGACGCGAGCATATGCATCCTCCAGGGCCTGCTTTGCCTCAGGGCTCGAGGTTGAACGGGACTGCAAGCCCAGAAGGCTCGCGACCAGCGCCAAACTGTTCTTCACCCGGTGGCTGACCTCCTGAGTGATCAGGTGATGCCGCTCCTCCGCCTCCCGCTGCTCGGTGATATCGGTGTTGGTGCCGAACCAGCGAAGAATCTTGCCGTCGGCGTCTCGGATGGGCAGGGCACGGGAGAGAAACCAGCGATAGGAGCCATCCTTGCTCCGAAGCGGGAAAGTGTCCTCCCAGGCCTCACCCGCCTCAAAGGATTGCCGAAAGTGCTCCACCACCCGCTCCACATGGTCGGGATGGTGAAGCGCGCGCCAACCCCAACCCCGGATCTCCTCAGGGGTAGCGCCCGTAAAGTCGAACACACGCTGATTGTACCAGTAGATGGAGCCTGTCGGATCGGCCATCCAGGCGAGCTGCGGGATTGAATTGGCCAAGGTGCGGAAGCTTGCCTCGCTTTCCTGCACCGCTGCCTCGATCCTGATGCGCTCCATTGCCACGCCCAGGATATTGGCCGCACCTTCCAGGAACGCCACATCGGCCTGGGTGAACTTGCTCTCCTGGGGGCTGTCGACCTCCAGAACACCAAAGGTCCAGTCGCGCCCCCGGATCGGAACGTTGATCGCGCGGCGAACGTCATGCTCGACCATCACCTGGGAGGCACGAAACCGGTCTTCGCCTTCGGCCGCCGCCGCTCCAAGGTGGCTGGAAAGGACCGACTCGCCTGTGCGGAACGCGTAGCCTGCGGCCGAGCCGAGGTCGGCTCCCACAAAGGCTTGCCCGACGACGCCGGGACGCCATCCGATGCCGGCGCGGATGAAGAGCTTGTTCTCCTCAGGCCGAAATTCCAGCACCTTGGACAATTCGCTCCCAAGGCCGTTGGCGCTGATGCGGCTTGCCTCCTGGAGGAGCACGTCGAGGTCCATCGCCTGAAGGGCGAAGAGGCCGAAGCCGGCCAAGATCTCCTGTTGCCGCAGCCTGTGAGCGAGCTCCTCGGATTTCTGTGATATGGGGAGGAGGGCGGCTCCTCTGGAGGGCGATGCGCTGGTGCTCACGGGCAGAACTTGTCACCATGTGATAAGGTTGAGCTGAGCATTGCAAACGAATGCCAATGGTCCTCTGTTCCCGCACGGGCAACCTGCTGCAATGCATGGCTGCCCTGGGTTGGGGGCTGGAACAGCCGCCTGGATGGCGAATTGACCTGATCTGAAAGGCTTGTCCTTGCAACCGGTGGAGCCCACGATGTTGAACGGCTTGCGCGTCCTTGTCGTCGAAGACGATCCTACAATCGCAACGGACATCAGCGACCTGATCGAGCGGGCCGAGGGTCAGGTGATCGGCCCCGTCGGGTCATTACGCGAGGCAAAGCAGACGGTCAAAACCGACCAGTCAATCGACGCAGCGGTGCTCGACGTGAACCTGTCGGATGGGGATATCACGCCCGTGCTGGAGAGCCTGCGCGCCCGCAACATCGGCGTTGTGGTCTATACGGGAAGCAGCGGACTGCCTTCAGGCGTGGGCGAGCGCCACCCGGATGTCGTCGTTCTTCAGAAGCCGGTGCAGCCTGGCCGGATCGTCGGAGAGATCCAGCGAGCCCGGCGTACGGTGGGAGCGGCTTAAACGTTCGATGCCGCTACCCAGGCGCAATGGCGTGGAAGAAGCTTCCCGTCACATGCCCCCTGCGGTGGCCGGCTGTTCCAAGATCGTTGCCTTCTGCATCCATGATGGTTGCAAAAGCGGCCTCGCGGGTCGAATCGCTTCGGCTCACCGACGCATAGTGGAATTCATGCCCGACGACACGCTGGCCTGCCTTTCCCAGCACTCCGTCATGGAGCAGATGCGCCACCCGGTAGCCGAGATGCATCTTGCGCTTGGCATAGCTCGTCTCGACCGGCAGGAGGCCCGCCATGAGATGCGCGTGTCCTTCCGCATCTTCGAGGCTGTTCCCCAGCACCATGTAGCCTCCGCATTCGCCATGGACTGGGCGG
>JALYFY010000790.1 GCA_030777385.1 Pseudomonadota bacterium
GAAATATCGTGGCCAGCGACAAACTCACGACCTGCCTTTGGTTCGATCATGGGGAAGCCCGCGAGGCTGCGGAGTTCTACGCCGGAACCTTTCCCGACAGCAGTGTCGGCGCTCCCATGCACGCCCCGTCAAACTTTCCGGGTGGGACAATGGGCACGGAACTCATGGTCGAGTTCACCGTGCTCGGCCGGCCGTTCGTCGGCCTGAACGGCGGACCCAACTTCAAGGCCAATGAGGCGGTCAGCTTTATGGTCCTGACGGATGACCAGGACGAGACCGACCGTTATTGGAACGCCATCGTCAGCAATGGCGAGCGGGAAAGTGCTTGCGGCTGGTGCAAGGATCGATGGGGCTTTTCATGGCAGATCACGCCGCGTGCGCTGCTGCGGGCCAACAGCAATCCTGACAAGGCCGCGGCCAGGCGAGCATTCCAAGCGATGATGACGATGCGCAAGATCGACATCGCCCGGATCGAGGCTGCGGAGCGTGGAGTAGCTGCCGATGCGTAGGGTCATCGGCTCCCTTTTCCAGTCGCTCGACGGCGTGATCCAGGCGCCGGGCGGCCCTGAGGAGGACCAGACCGGCTTTACGCACGGCGGCTGGGTGTTCCCCTATTTCGGCGACTCGCTGGACGAGCCGATGGGGCGGCTGCTCGGCGGCAGCTATGAGCTGCTGCTTGGCCGGCGAACTTACGAGATCTTCGCCGCTTACTGGCCCCACAACGGCGACCAGCCGATCGGCGAGACGTTCAATGCCGTTCGGAAGCATGTCGTGACATCGTCCGACTGGCCGCTGACGTGGAACAACAGCCAGCGCCTCGTGGGCGATCCCGCCGAGGCTGTTGCGCGCCTCAAGGCCACCGATGGACCGAACCTTCTTATCCAGGGCAGCAGCATGCTGTACGAGGCGCTGCTCCCCGCAGGCCTTGTCGATCAGCTGACATTGATCACCTTTCCGGTCATGCTTGGGCGCGGCAAGCGCTGGTATTCGGGCGATCCGGCGACAGCCCGTTCATGGACGCTGGTCGAGCAAGCGCACTCGCCGAAGGGCGTTCACTTCGCATCGTTTGCGCGTGATGGAGAGGTTCGCGTTGGCAGTTTTGCTACAAAACTCCCAAGCGACGATGAACTTGCACTCCGTCAGCGTCAAGCGGAGGGCCGCTGGTGAGCCTGCCGCTCTTCGGCCATCCATTCAGGAGTAGGTGCTGATCGCGCTACGGGCGGACCAGACCCGTCCAAGTTGCGTATGCAGGGCCCCAGGCATTTGGAGAACGGCGGCGGACTGCGCCGCCGTTGGCCGTTCGGACAATTTCCCCTGCTGACTTCCCTCGACCATCAAAGGGTCTCGAACTGGGGAAGAGAACAAGGAGGACACTCATGGATACTCGCATCAGGCACAGTCGCATCATGATTGGCGATGTCGACATTTTCTACCGTGAGGCGGGGCGGGAAGATGCGCCCATTGTTCTGTTCCCGCATGGCTATCCCTGCTCGTCCTACGAGTTTCGCAACCTTCTGCCACGGTTGGCCGATCGCTGGCGGCTGATCGCGCCGGACTACCCCGGCGCCGGCTACAGCGGGACACCGGAGGACTTCGACTACAGCTTTGACGGTTACGCCGACTTTCTCGACAGCTTCGTGAAAGAACTGGGTCTTAACCGTTTCGCCCTCTATCTGCACGACTTCGGATCACCGATCGGCGCGCGGCTGGCGATCAAGGCGCCTGAGCGCGTGGTGGCGCTTATCATGCAGAATGCCGACATCCCATATGAGGATGCGCTGGGGCCGAAATATGCCGACATTGAGAAGACCTGGACGCTGCCAGTTTCCGAGATGCGGGAGAAACTGGCTGAGGCAATCAACGAGGAGACGTTCAGGGAAGAGTTCTTAAATGACGTCAGGCCAGAACTGGCCGCCCACATCCCGCCCGACTTGTGGAAGTTGCACTGGTCGTTGATGACGCCCAAACGCAAGGAGATTGCCGTCAGCCTCATCGCGGGCCTGAGGGAAAACCGCGCCTGGTTCCCGCAGTACCGGCGGTACCTCAGCGAGCACCGGCCGCCGACGCTCATCGCGTGGGGGCCACAAGACCACTACATGCCGGAACAATCGGCTCGCGCTTACCTTCGTGACCTACCCGATGCCGAGTTTCACCTGTTGGACGGCGGCCACTGGCTGCTGGAGACCAACCTTGACGAGATGGTGGCACTCATCCGCGATTTTCTCGGTCGGGTGCACACAGAACCTAATTGAGCCACTAAGCGATCTATCGCGGCGAGTATCTCTTCGCAGAAGGTCTCTCTTGTAACTCATCAGAGATGCTCTGCGATGCCGGGTCTAACGGAAGACACGCTAAGACCTATCGGATGAAGCAATGATCACAAGCCGTTAGCGCTTTTAGGATCCGCCTGGATCGCATCATTGCGGATGATGGCTAGAA
>JALYFY010000791.1 GCA_030777385.1 Pseudomonadota bacterium
GCCGACACGGGCTGCGGCGGCAATTCGCTGCCGACGTTCTCTTGACGCTGTCCCTGATCGAACTCGGGAAGACGGCGGGTTTCTCCCTCACCGAGATCGCGGGCATGTTCGGGACGGACGGCAGGCCCGAAATCCCGCGCGATCAGTTGCACGCTAAGGCGGACGATTTGCAGCGGCAGATGCTCGACTTGCGGATGCTGCGGGATGCGCTCCGCCACGTGGCTGAATGTCCAGCTCCGTCGCATCTGGAATGCCCGACCTTCCGCAAGCTCCTGAAGGCAGCAACGCGCAGACGCGTCACCCGTCCGACACCTGGCATCGGACGCCGGAGAAGCCAACGGATGGCTTCAGGCGTTAGCCCGAATGAAACTCAAGAGACCGGCTGATGAGGGCGCGTTTTTTGATCGGCCCTATAACGGATCAAGCGCCGGATCATTCGTTGCGCCCATAAGTGCGTCCTTCAAGGTCGAGAGGGCCCGCGCGAGCGTCGCGCGGTTTGCGGCAGCCCCCACGCATAAGCGCAAGCCGGTCGCCGGATCGCTGTTAGAGGTGGCAAAGGCTCCGGGCGGCGTCAGCCGCACCCCTGCCGTCAGGGCACGCGCGGCCGTGCGCTCGGCGTCGGCTATCGGCATCGGCAGCCAAAGATGCAAGCCGGTCGCAAGGTTCGGCTCGGCCACGGCTCCCTGAAGCGAGGTCAATGCCATTGTCGTGCGGGCGTGCGCTTCCACGCGGACCTCGCGCGCCAGATCATCGGCCCTGCCGCTCCTGATCCAGTCGGTCGCGATGGCGGCGTTGATGCCAGCTGGCGAATGTATGAACGCCCGCAGGGCCCGGACGCATCGGTCAAAGAGTTCGCCGGACGGCGCGATGAGGAATCCAGCGCGCAGCCCGGGCGCAATGATCTTGGACAGAGAGGTCACGTACAGGGTGCGCTCGGGCGCCAGGGCAGCAAGCGGCGGCAAGCCAAGATCGCTGGCATATGGTGCATAGACGTCGTCTTCGACAATCCAGAGATCACGGGTCCGCGCGACCTGGACGATGTCGGCGCGCCTCTGCAGGCTCATGGTGCGGGTTGTGGGGTTGTGCAGGGTCGGCAGCGTGTAAAACACGCGTGCGCCCGTTGCCGCTGCCATACGGTCCAGGGCGTCCGGCCGGGCCCCTTCTTCATCCATCTCGATCCCATGCAGTCGATAGCCTTGCTGGGCTGCCAGCGTTCTGGCGCCCGAGAAGGTCGCTGCCTCGCATAGGATCGTGTCGCCCGGCCGGCACAGCGCGGCGAACGCAGTGGCCATCGCTGATTGCGCCCCACCGCAGCACATCAGCGTCCGCCAGTCCAAATTCCCGAACCCGGCGGTGCGGGTCAGCCACTCCGCGGCGGCGCGTCGATCGACCTCGAGACCGTAGGGCGGCAGGTAGCTGAGGCGGTCCGCCAAGGATGACATCCGTCGCAGGGAAGCGACCGCGTCAGCCGTCAGATCGAGCGGTACCAGGGGCGCAACATTTGTACTGAGATCAATCAGCCCTTCCTGTGGCTTGGCACCGGCGGATTGATCGACCACGAAGGTTCCGCGCCCGACATGGGCCAACACGAGGCCACGCCGGGCAGCGGCGTCATAGGCGCGGGTCACAGCCCCGACGCTGATGCCGAGGGCATAAGCCAGGTCGCGCTGTGGCGGCAGCCGCGTGCCGGGCGGGAGCGTGCCCGCCTCGATGTCCGCAGCGATCGCCTCGGCCAAGGCTTGATAGATCGGGCCCGATCGTATGGAGGCAAGTCTGGGTACCCACTCGATCATGAACGGCTCGGGATTGTACTAAGAACAATAATCAGATTGACTTCAATCTTAATCACGATTTGTCTTCAAGTGCAACATTGGAGACTAAGCCGTGTCTGTTCCCATCTACCAGGTCGATGCCTTCGCGAGCCGGCGCTTCGCCGGCAACCCGGCCGCCGTCATGCTGTTTGATCGCTTCCCTGATGACGACATCCTTCAGGCGATTGCGGCCGAGAACAATCTGGCTGAGACCGCCTTCCTCGTGCCAGACGGCGAGGACTACCGGCTGCGCTGGTTCACGCCAACGGTCGAGGTGCCGTTGTGCGGGCACGCGACGCTTGCCAGCGCCGCGGTTGTCATGGAGCGTTTGGAGCCGTACCGAGAGCGTGTGGTGTTCCATTCCGCAAGCGGCCCCTTGAGCGTGGAGCGTACCGCAACCGGCTACGTCATGAACTTCCCGGCCCGTATGTCGGAGCCTGTCGCCCCGCCGCCTCTTCTGAATGAAGCACTCGGGCAAGTCCCTGTCGAAGTGGTCGCTGACCGGTTCAACTACCTCGCCACGCTGGAGACGGCGGATCAGGTGCGCCGCCTCACGCCAGACGTAGCAACGATCGCCAGACTGGACCGTGACGGCCTGATCGTCACCGCCCCGGGCGACGGCGGCTACGATTTTGTCAGTCGCTATTTCGCGCCGGCCAAAGGCATTCCCGAAGACCCTGTGACCGGCGGAGCCCATTGCGCACTGGCGCCATACTGGGCCCAAAGGTTGAAGAAAGCCGCCTTCCGCGCGTTTCAGGCGTCGCAGCGCGGCGGCGAAGTCGGCTGCCGCCTGATCGGCGACCGCGTCGAGCTTGAGGGGAGTTGCGTGTTCTATCTCGAGGGGCAAGCCGAGATATGAGCTTGCGCATTTACGGCTATGCCGGATCGATCAATGTCCGCAAGGTTCTCTGGGCGTGTGCCGAACTCGACCTGCCCTTCGACCGCGAGGATTGGGCGGGTCCCTTCCGACCCACCTCCGACCCGGCGTTCCTGGCCTTGAACCCCGTCGGCATGGTTCCTGTCATCGACGATGATGGCACGATTATCTGGGAGTCGAATACGGTCATTCGGTATCTGGCGGCGAGCCGCGGTCGCGGCGATCTCTTGCCCGGCGATCCGCTCCGGCGGGCTCAGATCGAGAAGTGGATGGACTGGCAGGCGTCGGACCTCAACAATGGCTGGCGGGTCGCCTTCCAGGGATTGATCCGGAAGAACCCCGACCACCAGGATCCGGAGGCGATCCGGCGCTCGCTTGCGACGTGCTCTCGCATGCTTTCCGTGATCGATGCCCACTTGGCCGGATCAGGCGGCTACATGTGCGGCGACAGGTTCACGCTCGCCGATATTCCGATCGGCCTGTCGGTTCATCGTTTGCGATCGCTCCAGGAGCACCCGTCCCTGTCGAACATCAGCCGCTATTACGAGCGGCTGTGCGAGCGCCCCGGCTTCCGCCAGTACGGCCGCGACGGAGGGCCTTAGGGCTTCCATCATGGCATCGTGTTCGCGCGATTAACGCGGCGGTCACTCGATTCCTGGACTGGCGGATCCCAAGGAAGCGGCGACAGCCGTGCAGCGATCCAGTCGGCGAAGGCACGGGTCTTGCCGGCCGTGAAACGCCCGGATGGCCGGACTAGATGGATGGCAGCCTCGCCGCCGGTATCCCCACCGACGGCCCAGTCCGGCAGCAGCCGGACTAGGCGCCCGCTGGTCAGTTCCTGGCCGACCAGCCACTCCGAACACATCAGGATGCCTTTTCCGGCTACTGCTGCATGGACAAGGCTTTCGGCGTTGTCGGTTAGCAGAGGACCGGATACCCGCACCCGCGCATGCTCGCGCGCCCGGCTGAAGTGCCATTCCGAAGGCGAATCGAACAGGGCAAAGAGCAGACCATCGTGCGCAGTGAGATCGGCGGGTACCTGCGGGATTCCCCGAGTAGCGAGGTAAGAGGGAGCAGCGCAGATCAGCCGTCTCTCAACCCCCAGCTTGCGTGCCACCAGAGAGCTGTCGGATAGCCGGCCGATGCGAATTGCGAGGTCGACGCCCTCCCCCACCAGATCGATAAAACGGTCGCTGTAGAAAGCCTCGACCCGCACATGGGGATGGGCATCTAGGAAATCGGGCAGGAGCGGGGCGATCCAGAGCCGGCCGAAAGCCTCCGGCAGGGACAGCCGGAGGGTGCCCTGGGGAGCGGCACCGGCGTCCGCGGCTTCCCGCTCGGCATCGGCCAGCAGCGTCAAAGCAACCCGCGCCCGATCGGCGAAACGGCGACCGGCTTCCGTAGGTGTGACCCGCCGCGTCGTGCGTTCCAGCAGCCGGACTCTAAGCCGCCGCTCAAGCGCCGAGACCCGGCGCGAGAGAACGGAAGCATCGCGCGCCAGCACCCGGGCGGCGGGCGCGAAGCCGCCGCTGTCCAGCACCGCCAGAAGGGCGGCCACCTCTTCCAAACCCTGATCGCTCAATTCGTGCATGGCTTGCAGCAATATCATGCACAGGAACCGGATTAAAGGCCAAGCTGCGACCCGATAGCTTCATGGACATCGCTCAACTGATACCAAGGATTGTTTCCGATGCGTGCCTATCACCTTGAAGCTCCGAGCCTTGACGCCCTGCGTGTGGTCGATGTTCCGCAGCCCCGCCCCGGGACTGGTGAGGTTCTCGTCCGCCTGCGGGCCGCGAGCCTGAATTATGTCGACCTTGCGGTGGCGACCGGGGCCTTCCCCGCAACCTTGCCGCTTATCCCCGTGACGGATGGCGCCGGGGAAGTGGTAGAGACCGGTCCTGCTGTGACCGGGCTGGGTGTAGGAGATCGCGTTATACCGCACTTCCTGCCGGACTGGTCCGCTGGACCGCTCCCGGCGTGCACCAGCCGGCGGATGCGCGGCATCACCATGCCGGGGTCACTCGCCGACTACACTGTTGTCCCCGCAGCAAGCCTCTTGCCGATGCCCAACCATCTCTCCTTCACCGAGGCCGCTACCCTTCCGATTGCGGCAACCACCGCCTGGAGGGCTGTCCGGACGGGGGTGGTGCGCCCCGGGAGCACGGTGCTTCTGCTCGGCACCGGTGGCGTAAGCCTGTTTGCCTTACAATTCGCCAAGGCATCAGGCGCACGGGTGATCATCACCTCCTCGTCCGACGAGAAGCTGGAACGGGCGAAGGCACTTGGCGCCGACGAGACGATCAATTACGCATCAAACCCGGACTGGGACCTGCGGGTTCTGGAACTGACGAGCGGGGTGGGTGCCGATCTGGTGGTGGAAACCGGCGGCGCCAAGACGTTTGCGCGCTCCCTCAATGCCGCCGCCGCGGAGGGCACCGTCTTCGTGGTTGGCTTTCTCAGCGGCGATGAACTCAAGACCTCGCTGTTCCCAATCATCCTGAAGATGCTGAGGGTCGTCGGCAGCAACACCGGATCGGTGGCAGACCTGCGAGAGGCCGTCCGGGCCATCAACACCGCTAGGATCCGCCCAGTAGTTGACCACGTCCATGAATTCGATGACGCGGCTGGCGCATACGCGATGCTGTCGCGCGCAGGTCACTTCGGCAAGATCGCGATCATGCTGGGGGATGGACTCTGATCGCGGTCCTGGCCGCGTCCGCCGGCGGGACACGCGCTTCGCTCGGCACCTCTCATCGGCGCGACCCGCCCTCTGGGAACAGGAGTACCGCTGGCGATCCACTGCGCAACTCTGAGGTCGCTGGCGGCATGTCGGAAATTCAGATGCTCTGCGACCGCAAGAAATTATACTAAGGTGATGAGCGGTATCCTATCGCTCATCACGCTACAGGTCGCCGGAATATGATGTTTCCGGTGCACGTTGTGGATCCCCACATCATTGAGGAACGCAGAACTCAGACGAAACGCCCGCCGCCGTCGATATGCAAGACTTCACAATTCATGAAGCCATTGGTGAGAAGGAAGATGATCGCATCTGCGATTTCATCCGGGCGGCCAATGCGCCCGACTGGCAGAACATCTGCAGCCTGCGCCAATAACGCTGCGCGGCCTTCTTTCCCGAAAGCATCGTACAGAGGGGTATCGACGAAGCCTGGCGAGATCACGTTGACGCGGATTGGTTTGAATTCGAGTGCAAGTGAGCGCGCAAGTGCTTCTATGCCGCGGCAAGCCAAAGCCATAACCGAGGTCCCGTTTCCGGACGGACGATCTGAAAGCTGCCCGCCCATCAGAACAATCGAACCAGTGGGAGGAATCCGAGAGATAGCGGCGTTAACTGCGTACAGAGATCCGGCGATATGTTCGTTGACCTCAGTCAGCAGCCTGCCCGGGTCGGAATCCGCCAGCTTACCTGCATGCACGCCACCTCCGGTGATCACCAAGTGATCGACCCTCGATATGCTATCGAACACAGCCTCGATGCTCTGCCTGCTCGCTAAATCGGCCACGGCTGTCTGGGCACCCCCGATGCTATCGGCGGCGCTCTGAAGCTTTTCCCGTGTCCTGCCGACGATGGTGATGTTCGCTCCCTTGGCCTTTGCGGCCATAGCTGTCGCTAAGCCGATGCCAGAGCTTCCGCCAAACACAACGACCTGGCTGCCATGCAGCGATGTCGGGGATGGAATGGTCATCCGATTTCCTCACAACAATGATTGCGGAAACGACCTTATCTCATTCCACTTCATCACTGATTACGCTAACCTGGCATATAGCTCATGCCTATGGGGAATAAGGTGGACTCACTCCAATCAATGCGGATGTTCACGCGCGTTATCGAATTGGGGAGCTTTTCTGCCGCCGCACGAGAGGAACGCGTCAGCCAGCCCACGATAAGCAAGGCTATCGCTGCTCTCGAGCGAAAGTTGGGGGTCCGGCTGCTCGATAGAACGACGACCAGTCTGACCCCGACCGAAGAGGGCAAGCGCTTTTACGCGCGAAGCAAGGGGGTGATTGAGGAGTATGCCGAGGCTGTTGCGGAAGCGCGAGGCCAGACCCAACGGCTTACGGGGATGCTGCGGATCAGTGCACCTGTGGGGTTAGGCGAATTACGCCTGAATGGCTTGTTTCTCGAATTTCTTACAATTTACCCACAGATCGAAGTTGAACTGATCCTCAACGATCGCATGATCGACTTGGTCGAAGAAGGTATCGATGTAGCTGTCCGGCTTGGAGATAGTCTCCCGCCGAACGTCATCGCTCGCAACATTGCGATGTCGCCGCGCGTTCTAGTAGCAAGGCCGGACTATGTGAAGCGCACAAGGCAAATACGCAGCCCCAAAGACCTCGAAGAGCACGAGTATATCCGCTATGCCGGGATCGGCTCTGGAAGCCAGATGGAGTTTTCCAACAATGGCGAGACAATAATGGTCTCGATCCGAGGACGCTATAGCGTCAACAACTCGCTCGCCCTGCGCCAGTGCTTTTTGGCAGGAATGGGGTTAGGGACGGCGCCAGCCTGGCTCGTCCAAGACCTGATTGATGCCGATGATTTGATCCGTCTACTTCCAACATGGAGGATGCCCTCCCAGGCGCTTCATCTGGTCTATCCGTCCCGCAGATACCAGCCGCTCCGGGCCAAAGCTTTTCTGCAATTTATGACCGAGAAAGTCCCAAAATTGCCTGGGTTCGGCATCGCTGGACAGTAATAAGTGCCGGCGTGGTTGATCTGCACCATCAATACTGAATTCGGTGATCCAGCGGACTAATCGGCTTTGTTGCATTAACCTGAAAAGGTCAAAGCGAGCCTTGTCGAACGGATCATTCAGGCCGCAAGCCCGAGGAGTTGGTTAACAAGACCGATTTCGCCTGGCGCGCCAGGCTGTGGCAGGAAGCAGTGGCCGCGTTGCTGTGCAGGCGCTCGCTGACCGCCCAGCCCAATCACCCGCCGAGCAAACATTTCTCGGACCACAGCCAAATTCAGCCAACCCTCGTTCGTCCACACGTACGTGATATCTGCGTTCCATTTCTGGTTCGGGCCCTCGGCCGACAGGTCCTGCTTAAGCAGGGTTAGAGTGTGTGGGATTAGTTAGCCGGTTGCGGGGTAACGGTTCTCAAGGGCGGAGGCAGCGCTCGCAATCGTTCTTGCAACGAAGTCACTCACTGTGCGTACCCGGGCAGAGTGAGCGAGATCGGCGTGCGTCACGAGCCAGAGGTCCTCGACGAGCACCCTAGGCGGCGGCAGCACCTCG
>JALYFY010000792.1 GCA_030777385.1 Pseudomonadota bacterium
GTTTGCCGCAGAGATTCAGGCACTGGACCAGAAGACCGTCAGCCTCACCAGACAAAGGGAGCTGGCCAACGAGGCGGCAGAGAACGCCAACAGTCTTGTCGACCGCGGTCTGGTCGCCGGGCAGAGATTGTTCGAAACCCAGAACACGCTGGCAACCATAGAGACGCAGTTGCTCGACGTCTCCACGGCCACCCTCAGGGCACGACAGAATCTTGCATCAGCCGACCGGGAGCGCATCAGCATCCAGGATCTCCGCAAATCCGAAATCCTGGAGTCGCTGCAGGAGGTCGATTCCCGCCTGCAGGATGCACGCAACCAGATCCACGGGACTCTTGCGACGATCCAGGCCATCCAGACCGGACAGCCGCTGGAGGTCATGGGCGAACCTGCGGTCACCATCCTGCGCCGTGCCGGGGATTCGCTCGAACGAATCGAAGACGCGGCCATGCTTCCGCTCCGCCCGGGCGACATGGTCGAGGTCAGGCAACCGATCCAGTTCACCGCGAATGTCGCGACCGGAACGCTGCCCGAGGAAGAGGTTCCTGCCGAAGTGCCCCAACCCACAACGATAGTGACCGACGAGATCGCGGGCGTTGACCAGCTTTCCGCCGGACCTGCCGAGCTGTTGGAGGGGGCATCCGACTTCCGGCCCCGGCAGCCTACCGCAGCCGGACTGTCATCCGGACGCCAGGCGGAGGTAGCGCGCGACCCTTTGGAACCGCAGCGAGAGGCCGAAACCACGTCGAGCAGGCAAGCCGCAGAGGAGCCGATCCTCTCAGAGCCCGCCCCCGCCGAGGCCGAGGACACCCCGGAACCTCCACTACGGCCGGTGGGCCGTCCGGCCTCGCTCAACTGAGCCGATGACCTCACCCGAATTGCCGCCGACCTCGCCCGACCAGCCCGCCGGCGCCGAGATGGAGCGCCCTGGCCTTCGTCACCTCAGCCACGGAAGGCTGCGCGCATCCATCTCGGGCGTGGCCTGGTCCCTGCTCAGCGTCATGACCAGCACGATCATGGGCGTCGTCGTCTATGTCGTCACCTCTCGCGTCCTCGCGCCGAGCGACTTTGGCCTCGTGGCTTTCGGGTCGAGCATCGTCCTCCTCGGAAGTTGCATCGTGCCGTTCGGGTTCGGTACCGCCCTGACGCAGCGCGAGGAGGTCACCGAGGAGCACCTCCACAGCGTGTTCTGGCTTTGCGCGGTCGCAGGATGCACGGTCTATGCGCTTCTTGTCATCATGGCGGGCTTGCTGGCCGATCTGACGAACACCGAGGGGCTTGCGCTGGTGCTCGCTCCGCTGGGGATACGGCTCCTGTCCGACAGCATGTCGGTCGTCCCCGCCGCGCTCCTGTTCCGGAGGATGCTGTTTCGGG
This sequence comes from Pseudomonadota bacterium, assembly GCA_030777385.1. GTDB lineage: Bacteria > Pseudomonadota > Alphaproteobacteria > Rhizobiales > Beijerinckiaceae > Microvirga. Next base: position 1,372 of record JALYFY010000792.1, read on the forward strand.
CCTTCGCCATTCGCAGCATGATCGCCAACGGCCTGGGTGGGATCATCTGCCTTGCCATGGTGTGGGCGGGCGCCGGATTGTGGGCACTTATCACAGCGCAGGTCCTCGGATCCGTGGTCAACCTGATCGTTGTGTGGGGCTCGGCCGGGTGGCTGCCGCGCTTCGTCTTCAGGCCAGATCGCGTGAGGGAACTCGCGGCGTTCGGGCTCTCAAGCACCGGCACCCGGATCGTCAACGAACTGCGCGTCGATCACTTCCTGATCGGCATGGTCGCGGGACCGTCGGTCCTGGGCCTCTACTTCTTCGCACGCCGGCTGTTCTTCCTTTTGCTCGATCTTACGGCCGGCGTCTTCTCCCCTGTTGCCAACGTCCTTTTCGCCTCGACCCAGTCAGAGCCGGAGAAGGCACGGCAGGCGTTTCAGATGGGAGGCTTTGTGGTCGCGGCTGTCGGGTTGCCGCTATTCGCCGGGATGCTGGCGGTAGCCGACACGGCGGTGCCGCACGTGTTCGGGGCTCAGTGGAGCGGCGCAGTCCTTGCCGTGCGGATCCTGACGGTCAGCGGCCTGTTCGCTGTGCTGGGGATCGTACAGGCCGGTCTCATCAACGGTCGCGGCCATGCAGGCTGGTGGCTGGGTTATCAAGCGACCCTGCAGTTCGCCACTGTCCCCGTGGTGATCCTGCTTTACCCCTTCTATGGCCTCAACGGCATAGTCGGCGGCATGGCCGCCGTGACCATCCTGCTCTGGCCCGTCTCGACTTGGAAGGCTTTGGCCCTGCTCGATCTTCCCCTTCGGGACTACCTGAGGAACCTCGCGGGTCCAGTGGCGGCGACGGGTATCATGTGGGTTGCGGTATCCGCCCTGCCCTACCTTCAGCCGCAGCTGACCGGCATGGCGCGGCTGCTGGTGGAAATCGCTGTCGGGTCAGGCGCTTACGGTCTCTGCTTGCTTGTCCTATCAAGGCACCACATGCGGCACATCCTTGGCGCGGTTCAACGCCGTCACGATGCCCCGAGCTGACCGTCCTGTTTCTTTCCAGCTTCGAGATTGCGGGCCGGCTGCAGGCCGGGAACTCATGCTAGGCGGCCGGGCTTCTGCTTAGGGCCTGTTCTGTACGGCCCTCAGGACGTTTGATGGCTGGCAGGACGCATCTGGGTCTCGGCACGGAAGCGAATGCCGTAGATCAGTGCCGCGATGGCAATGATCGTGT
>JALYFY010000793.1 GCA_030777385.1 Pseudomonadota bacterium
GCCATGAGGTTGGCCGATGCCACGTCGCCACGCTGATGAAGCGTATGGGGATCGCCGCGCTCTATCGCCGCCCCAACACCTCGAAGCCGGCACCAGGGCACAAGATCTATCCCTACCTGCTCCGGAACCTGCCGGTGGTCCGGCCCAACCAGGTCTGGGCCATGGACATCACCTAGATACTGTCGGCGAATTGCTCCGAGTCTGAGAAGGGCCCATCCTCCTGCGCAGGGATCAAGCAGGAAGGAAATCAGCCATGAGCCTTCATCAACAAGCGATCGGCGACATCCCCGCTGAGACCGTTCGCATTGCCCGCGCCGCCTTCCCGAAGGGCACGGTCGTCATGCGACTGCGTGACGAGTTCAGCGCGCTTTATAGCGACGCCGACTTCGAGGCCTTCTACCCGGTGCGCGGCCAACCGGCTCTGGCGCCGTGGCGACTGGCGCTGGTCACGGTGTTCCAGTTTCTCGAGCATCTGAGCGACCGCCAGGCAGCGGATGCGGTGCGCGCCCGGATCGACTGGAAGTATGCGCTCGGGCTCGAACTGGCCGATCCTGGCTTTCACTTCAGCGGACTTGCCGAGTTCCGCCAGCGGCTTGTCGCCGGCCAGGCCGAGCATCTGCTGCTCGATCGCATGCTCGACCACTTCAAGGCCCGCGATCTCGTCAAGGCGCGCGGCAAGCAGCGCGACCTTCAGCACCCATGTTCTGGGGGCGGTCCACGACCTGCACCTCCTGGAGCTGGTCGGCGAGACGATGCGCGCTGCCCTGGATGATCTCGCCGCCGTCGTGCCGGATTGGCTGCGCGCGATCGCCCAACCGGTCTGGTTCGAGCGCTATGAGCATCGGATCGAGGACTACCGCCTGCCCAAGAGCCAAGCCAAGCGCGAGGCACTTGCACTCGAGATCGGCGCCGACGGCTTTCGGCTGCTCGATGCGCTTGAGGCGCCCGAAGCTCCGCCAGCGGCGCGCGGGCAGCCCATGGTCAAGACGTTGCGCGATGTCTGGCGCGTGCATTACGCCCGCGACGAGGGCCGGCTGCGCTGGCGCAGCGGGGCCGAGCTGCCGCCGGTCGGTGAACGATTGCAGTCGCCCTATGATCCCGAGATGCACTACAGCGCCAAGTTCGGACTCGAGTGGTCGGGCTACAAGGTGCATGTGACCGAGACCTGCGATGTAGAATCCGCGCATCTGATCACCCATGTCAAAACCGACCAGGCGATGCGGCCCGACATGACCTGCACCGCTGAGATCCATGAGCGCCTAGCCGCCAAAGGACTGCTGCCGGCCGAGCACTTCGTTGATGCCGGCTATGTCGACGCAGCCCTGCTGGTGGCCAGCCAGCGCGACCACGGGATCGCCCTTGAAGGACCGGTGCGGGCCATCACAAAGCGGCGCTCTGAGGCCGAGCAAGCCTATGAGCTGCGCCACTTCGTGATCGACTGGGCGCGCGAGCAGGTCACCTGCCCCCAAGGCAAAACCTCGGTGACCTGGCGGGCCGGGCTCGACGACGTCGGCGCGCCGCGCATCGGTGCCGTGTTCAGCCGCACCGATTGCGGCACCTGCGCCGCCCGTGAGCTCTGCACGCGAGCGAAGGAGGGACGTCGCTCCGTCTACTTCCACCCACGGGCCGAGTACGAGGCGCTGAACGCCGCGCGGGCCCGCATGGACGATCCCGAGTGGAAGGAGCGCTACCATACACGCGCCGGCATCGAAGGCACACTCTCTCAAGGCGTGCGTGCCTTTGGCATGCGCCGCAGCCGCTACATCGGGCTGGCAAAGACCGGTCTCCAGCAGGTCTGCATCGCCGCCGCCATGAACGTGGCACGGGTCGTGAACTGGCTCGATGGCGTGCCACGCGCCAACACACGCGTCACGCGCTTTGCTGCCTTGGCCGCCGCCTGAATTCGCCGACAGTATCTCACCTACATCTGGACCGCCGAAGGCTGGCTCTACGTGGCCGTCGTTCTGGACCTCTTCTCGCGGCGGATCGTAGGCTGGTCGATGAAGGCCGAGCGAGACGCCCAGCTCGTCATGGACGCGCTGATGATGGCGGTCTGGCGCCGAGGCAAGGCCGATGCCCTGCTTCATCATTCAGACCAGGGCAGCCAATATACGAGCGAGCAGTTCCAGCGCCTCATGGCTGACCACGGCATCACCTGCTCGATGAGCCGGGCCGGCAATGTCTGGGATCGAGCCATCGTGGCGCCACCGGTCCAAGCCCGATGGCGAGGTCGGCGATAGAGAGCTTCTTCTCGTCGCTGAAGACCGAGCGCACCGCCCGCAAGGTCTACCGCACCCGGGATGCTGCCCGGGCAGATGTCTTCGATCACATCGAGCGCTTCTACACCCCAACCCGCCGGCACTCGACCTTGGGCTATCTCAGCCCGGTGGAGTTCGAGCGGCAGGCAGTGCTACCCTAACTTGCTGTCCACGAAACCGGCAGCAGGCCAGGGAGGCTATCTAGAGGATCTGACTGAGCTGGCTCGGTTTATCTGAACAGCGTCCAGGCTTCTGCTGAGTGGATCTCCGCCTTGGTTACGCCGCTGCCGGGATTAGCGTCAGCTGGTTGAAGTAAGCCTGATCGGGGGTTTGCCCGCCCAGGGATGAATGCGGCCTCGTGCCGTTGTAGAAGCCGAGATAGCGGCCGATCGAGGTCCGGGCCTCGGAGACGCTGGCGTAGGCCCGCAGGTAGACCTCTTCGTATTTCACCGTCCGCCAAAGGCGCTCGACGAAGACGTTGTCGCGCCAGGCGCCCTTGCCATCCATGCTGATGGCGATCTCGGCCGCCTTCAGCACCTTGATGAACTCGGCGCTGGTGAACTGCGAGCCCTGGTCGCTGTTGAAGATCTCCGGCCGACCATGGTGGGCGAGCGCGTCCTCCAGGGCTTCGACGCAGAAGTCTGCGGATAGCGTGATCGACAGCCTCCACGCCAGGAC
>JALYFY010000794.1 GCA_030777385.1 Pseudomonadota bacterium
CCAGACTCGTTGCCAGCCTGACCGTCGCCGCCGGCGCCCTGATGGGAATGCCGGCAGACGCCAAAACCCTGAGATGGGCCTCGCCCACGGACATCACCACGCTCGATCCCTATGCGCATACGGAGAGCTTCACCACGAGCATGCTGCACCATGTCTTCGATCCTCTGGTGCGCCGCAGCCGTGCTCTGGAACTGGAACCCGCGCTGGCAGTGAGCTGGAAGACGGTAAAACCGGATACCTGGCGCTTCGAGCTGCGCCGGAACGTCAAATTCCATAATGGCAACCCCTTCACCGCCGACGACGTGGTCGCCTCGATCAATCGCATTCTCGATCCCGGCGCCCGCGCCCGCGGCAATCTCGCTACTGTGGTCAAGGCGGAAAAGGTCGACGACTTCACGGTCGACATCGTCACCAAAGGCCCCTACCCGCTTCTTCTCAACGATCTCGCCGGCATCTACATTCTCGACAAGGAATGGATGGAAGCCAACGGGGCTCTGAAACCCGGCAATATCGCCACTGGCGTCACCACCGCAGCATCGACCGCAGCGATCGGCACCGGACCCTTCAAGGTTGAGTCCTATAAACCGGATGCTGGCACGACCTTCGTGGTCAATCCCGACTGGTGGGACAAGCCCCAGCACAACCTCACCCGCATCGAGTTCAAGCCGGTGAAGTCGGACGCCACCCGTGTCGCCGCTCTCCTGTCAGGGGAACTGGACCTGATCGCGCCCGCGCCTCTCCAGGATCTTCAGCGGATCTCCTCGTCCCAGGGCTTCAAGGTCATCGAGGAGCCATCCCTGCGCCTGATCATGCTTTCGCTCAACGTTCGCCCCGAGCTGAAGGCGATGCCGGGGCAGAAGAACCCGCTGCTCGACGTCAAGGTGCGCCAAGCCATGTGGCATGCCATCGACCTCGATACGATCAAGAAGCGCGTGATGCGCGAAAAGTCGCGCAATACCGGCACGCTCGTCGCTCCGCCCGTCCCTGGCTATGCGAAGGAAAACGACGTTCTGCTCACCTATGATCAGGGCAAGGCGAAACAGCTCCTCACGGAGGCTGGCGTTCCGAATGGCTTCAAGACCAAGCTGAACTGTCCAAACGACCGTTACATCAACGACGAGCAGACCTGCGTTGCCATTGCATCCATGTGGGCGAAGGTCGGCATCCAGGCAGAACTCCAGACCGAGTCTCGTGCGACCTACTTCCCGCGCCAGGACCGGGGCGAATTCGATGTGTCCATGGTGGGCTGGGCCACCCTACCGCCGATGGATGGGTTCAGCGTGCTCTCATCCCTGCTCACGGAGCAGAAGGACGGCTATGGCGGTTCCAACGCCGGTACCTACAGCAACCCCAAGGTCGAGGAACTGACCCGCACGGCTGCCGTCGAACTCGACGAAACCAAGCGTCGCGCCATGCTCGTCGAGGCCCTCAAGGTCGCGCGGGACACCGTGGCCTACATTCCCCTCCACCAGCAACCGGTGGCTTGGGCCGTCCGCGACGGTGTCGACGTTCCGCAGTTCCCGGACGAGTACGTCCGCCTGTGGTTCGCCACCGTTAAGTAAATCTGCAGCAGGAGACGAGCGGCTCGCCTGATTGCGGCGGGCCGCCGGGGAAACGCCCATGTTCAAAGTCCTCCTCTCCCGGCTGGGCCAAGCCGCCCTCGTGATGCTCGTCGTGTCGGCAGTGTCGTTCGTGATGTTCCGATATGTCGGCGATCCCGTGGCGACCATGTCGCGCGAGAACGCCTCTGTGGAAGAGAAAGCGGAACTCCGGCGTTCCCTCGGCCTCGATCAGCCTCTGGCGGTCCAGTACGGCCGCTTCCTGACGCGCACTCTCAGCGGCGATCTGGGAATCAGCTACCGCAATCAGCGCCCCGTTACGGAGCTTATCGCTGAACGGCTTCCCGCAACGCTGGAACTCGTGATCGTTGCAACGATCCTGTCGCTCGCCCTCGGCATCCCGCTCGGCGTGCTGTGCGCGCTCAAGCCGGATGGCATCGCCGCACGGCTGGTGCAGGCCCTCTCGCTCGTCGGCATTTCAACTCCGACTTTCGTGACCGGCATTGTGCTCATCCTGGTTTTCGCAGTGTCGCTGGGTTGGATGCCTTCGTTCGGACGCGGCCAAGTGGTCGATCTCGGCTGGTGGTCGACAGGCTTTCTCACGGTGAGCGGCTGGAAATCGCTTATCCTGCCCGGAATCACGCTCGCGCTTTATCAGCTCACCCTAATCATGCGTCTGGTGCGGGCCGAGATGATCGACGTGCTGTCCAGCGACTACATCCGATTTGCTAAGGCGCGAGGTTTGCCGACCCGATATATCCACTTCCAGCTCGCCTTGAGAAACGCGCTCATGCCGGTCATTACGGTCACGGGGCTCCAGATTGGCTCCCTCATCGCCTTCGCCATCGTGACCGAAACCGTTTTCCAATGGCCGGGCATGGGCCTTCTCTTCATCCAGGCCGTTAGCTTCGTCGACATCCCCGTCATGGCAGCCTACCTGCTCTTCGTCGGCCTGCTGTTCGTCTTCATCAACACCGTCGTCGACATCCTCTATGCCGTCGTCGATCCCCGCCTGCGCGCGAGGTCCGCATGAAAACGCTCGCTTCCACTCCCGGTCTGTTCATCCGACTTGGCGCCCCAATCTCGGTGATTCTCGCCGCCATCTTGGCTCTGTTCCTTGTGGCTTGCGCGTTACTCGCCTCCTGGATCGCACCTTACGACCCGACGAACCTTGCCTCCTTCGAGCTCATCAACGCCGAGCTGCCACCCGCCTTTACGGCGGATGGCGATTCACGCTTTCTCCTCGGTACGGACAACCAGGGTCGCGACCTGCTGTCTGCCATGCTCTACGGCGCCCGCGTGTCCATCGCCATCGGCGGCGGCGCGGTCCTGCTCGCAGCCACTCTTGGGGTCACACTGGGGCTTCTCGCCGGCTATTTCGGGGGCAGGGTCGATGCTTTGATCATGAGGGTCGCCGATGTAATCCTGAGCTTTCCCACCATCCTACTTGCGCTTCTGGTGAGCGGCATCGCACGGGCGATCTTCCCCGGAGCGGCAACGGCGGAATGGGCACCGATCATTCTGATCTGCGCGATCGCGATCCATGAATGGGTGCAATATGCCCGCACCGTGCGGGCCGCCACCATGGTCGAGACGGCGAAGGATTATGTCCGGGCAGCCAAAGTCATCGGATTGCCGGCTCGGCGGATCATGCTGCGGCATATCCTGCCGAACGTGATGAGTCCGGTTCTCGTCATATCCACCATCAATCTCGCGGCGGCCGTGCTCACCGAGGCAACCCTGTCCTTTCTTGGGGTTGGAATGCCGCCGACGTACCCGTCTCTCGGAACGCTCATCCGGATTGGCAACGAGTTCGTCTTCTCGGGGATCTGGTGGATCGCCCTCTTCCCGGCTCTTGCCCTCGTGATCCTTGTGCTTGCCGTCAACATTGTTGGCGACTGGCTCCGTGATCGCTTCAATCCCAAGCTGAGGGTGAAACGATGAACGCGCAATCCACTCCAGTTCTCGCCATCGACAGCCTGCGGGTCGAATACCCGCTCGCGAACGGCAGCGTTTTCACGGCCGTCGAAAACGCATCCCTCGTCATTCGTCCAGGCGAGATTCATGCGCTGGTGGGGGAGTCCGGCGCCGGCAAGACAACTATCGGCAACACGGTAATGGGGCTACTCGAGAAGCCCGGACGCATCGCCGCCGGCAGCATCCAGATCAACGGCAAGAGGTTCGATGCCGCTAAGGGTTCGGCTGCTGGCATCGTGCTTGGCCGCGACGTCGGGGCCATATTTCAAGATCCCATGACGAGCCTGAATCCGCTCTTCACAATCGAGAGCCAGCTCATGGAAGCGATGCGCTTCCACCTCAAGCTGGATAAGGCAGCGGCGCGCTCACGTGCACTGGAACTGCTCGAATCCGTGGGCATTCCTGAACCAAGGCGACGCCTCAAGGCCTATCCCCACCAGTTGTCCGGCGGTCAGCGCCAGCGCGTCGTGATCGCCGCCGCTCTGTCATGCAATCCCAAGCTCGTGGTCGCCGATGAACCTACGACGGCGCTCGATGTGTCGGTCCAGTCACAGATCCTCAAGCTCCTGCGCGACTTGGCCGATAGCCGAGGCATCGGGATCCTGCTCGTCACACACAACATGGGCGTCGTCGCCCAGATCGCGGACCGTGTCACCATCATGCATCGCGGCAAGGTGGTTGAGACAGGAACGACGGAAGAGGTTCTACGCCACCCCAAGGCAGCCTATGCCAGGGCATTGATCGGCGCCGTCCCGCGCATCGACCAGCGCCTCGATCGCTTCCCAGTCCTCGGCGAAGAAGGCAAGGGTCGCGCGGAGGACGCTCGTGCGGAACTGCGCGCTAAGGCCGGGCGTTCGGAGGCCGTTGTCGATGAAGCACCCATCCTGTCGGTCGAGAACCTGTGCGTGGATTATACCACCAGCGGCTGGCTTCCGGGCTCGACAGGCCATCGCTTTCGCGCCGTTGACGGGGTATCCTTCTCCGTCCGCAGCGGCGAAGTGTTCGGGCTCGTGGGTGAATCCGGCTGTGGCAAGACCACCATCGCCAACGTCGTGTCGGGTCTTGTGCGGCCCACGGCCGGTCGCGTGCTCTACCGTGGTCAGAGCATTGCCGGCGAAGGCGCGACCCACCGGGTCGGGCCGTTACGCCAGGCAATCCAGATGATCTTCCAGGACCCCTACTCCTCGCTCAACAGCCGTATGCGCATCGGCTCGATCTTGTCCGAGCCGATCCTGTTCTACCGTCTCGCCGACTCCCGCGCCGAGGCGGAGAGCGATGTTGCCCGCCTCATCGAAGCCGTCGGCCTGGAAGCGGACGCAGCCCAGCGATTTCCGTACGCATTCTCGGGCGGCCAGCGGCAGCGCCTGTCGATTGCGCGGGCGCTCGGGGCGCGGCCTAAGCTGATCGTCTGCGACGAGCCGACGTCGTCCCTCGACGTGTCGGTGCAGGCGCAGATCCTGAATCTGCTGAAAGACCTACGCGATGCCACGGGCCTCACCCTCCTGCTCATCAGCCACGATCTCGCTGTGGTGCGCCAGATGTGTGACCGCGTAGCAGTGATGCGACAGGGTCAGCTTGTTGAGCAAGCCGATTCCGAAACTCTCTTCGACAAGCCGCAGCATCCCTACACGAAGGAGTTGCTGTCGCTCGTTCCGACCCTCGACCGCATCCGCGGTGAAACCCAAGCCGCCTGACTGCCCGGAGTATACCGCATGGCCGACATCATCATCACCAACGGCATCGTCGTGACGATCGACCCACAGCGCCGGGTCATCGAGAACGGTGCCGTCGCCATCGAGAAGGACCGAATCGTTGCAGTCGGAACGACTGAGGAAGTGCTGGCGGCCCATCAGGCGGCCACGATCATCGATGCCAGCCACAAGATCATCATGCCAGGTCTGATCGACGGCCATGCCCATGCGGGTCACGGTCTCATCAAGACCATGGGCGGCGGCGACAGTGACGCCTGGTACGAAGCCTGTCACAAGGCCTATACGGTGGCTTCGACACCTGAATTCTGGCGTGCTGAGGCGCGTCTCGCCGCGCTTGAGCGCTTGCGCTTCGGTGTGACCACGGGCGTTTCCCTGCTGGGCGGCGGAGACACGATCCTTCGCACGGACGAACCGATCTACGGCGATGCCCATTGCGAAGGCGTGCGAGAGGTCGGCACCCGGTCGGTCGTCGCTGTCGGCCCGACACGTCCGCCCCATCCACGCACCTATGCGCGCTTCGTCGATGGAAAGGCGGTCGAACGCCCCGTCACGTTCGAGGAGCAGTTCGAGACCTGCAAGACTCTCATTGAGACCTGGCATGGCAAGCATGGCGGCCGCCTGAACATCGCTCTCATCACGCCAACGCTTCGCGCCGAGCATGTCGAGGAGCTTGGACAGGAGAACCTTGAGAAAGCCAGGCGCCAGGCCCGCATGACCGCAGATCTCGCTCGCGAGGCCGGCCTTGTCTTCACCCAGGACGGCCATACCAACGGCAGTGTCGCTTATGCCAACGAACTGGGCATCCTGGGACCGAATGCTCTTCTGTCGCATTCCACGAACCTGTCGCCGGAAGAGATCCGGATCGTTGCCGACACGGGAACGAACATTGCTCACAACCCGAGCGCGATCGCCTCAATCCTCGGCCGCTGTCCCGTGCCCGAACTCCTGGAGGCGGGCGCGAATGTATGCCTCGGCTCCGATGCCACGGCTCCGGACCGTTCCGGCGACATGTTCCGGCACATGCAGCAGTGCATGCATTACCACCGGACTTATTTCAAGGACCCCACCTGGCTGCCGCCGGGGCGCGTGCTGGAGATGTGCACCATCGACGGTGCGAAGGCGCTTGGGATGGAGAAGAATATCGGGTCTCTTGAAGTCGGCAAGAAGGCGGACGTAGTGCTGTTGGACCTCAGACGGCCTCATCTCTACCCGCTCAACATGCCGGTCTTCCGACTGATCTATTTCGCCAACGGCAACGATGTCGATACCGTCATCGTCGACGGGCGCATTGCCATGCAGGGTCGTAAAGCCGTCCTGGTTGATGAAGACGAGATCCTCGACGAGGCTCAGCGCGAGACCGAGGCGATGCTCGACCGCACCGGGTTCCGGTCCATGCTGGAAACCCCGAAGATGTTCTGGCGCCACGTGAGGGCAACCGACCAGATCGAAGGTTGATGGACCGAGGGCGGTGGGATCCACCCGATCGCTCGTCACGACCACTGTGCCAACCGCGTCCACGCGGTTGGAAGGGCAGAGCATGCTGACTGTACGTGAACGGGAAACGACCGAGGTGCGGACGCTGCGCGGCAGCAGGCGGGCTGGGTCCCTTCTGGTTGGGTTCGTCGTGGCCTGCGTCGTGGTGGCCGCGCTAAACCTTCGCCCTGCCCTAACCTCCACCGCGACCATGGTGGCTGAGATCCAGATGAGCCTGGGCCTCGGCGGGGTGTGGATGGGCGTTCTGACTACTATGCCGGTGCTGTGCTTCGGCGTGTTTGGGCCTCTCGCCCCCTTCCTATCCGCCAGGCTAGGCCTCGAACGGACTATCGCGGCTCTTCTCGTGGGGCTCACGGTGGGGCTTGCCCTGCGCGCGCTGCCGACGAGCCTTTCCCTGTTCGTCGGCACTCTGGTGGCAGGGGCGTCCATCGGCATGGCGGGCGTGCTCCTCCCGGTAGTCATTCGCCGGAGCTTTCCCGAGCGGATCGGCACGATGACGGGTCTCTACACGATGATCCTTAGCATCGGCGGAGCCAGCGCTGCGGGACTGACGCCCATGTTCGAAAGAGCGTGGCACTCCTGGACTCTGGCCCTGTCGAGTTGGAGCGTCCTCGCCTTTGCCGGCAGCATCATGTGGGCTGTTCTCGCTGCGGTCGAGCCGCCCTCGGTCGGAACGGCGCGCCTGCCGCGTTTCTCGCTTCTGTTACGCGACCGATTGGCCTGGTCGGTCACGGCCTTCATGGGACTTCAGGCGGGGCTGGCCTTCATCGTTCTCGGCTGGCTGCCGACGCTGCTGCGCGATCGAGGTCTCGATGTGCTTGACGCGGGCGTCGTCACCTCCGTCTCGATCCTGTCGCAGACCGCCACCGCGCTGCTGGTACCTTCGCTCGCGACACGACGGGTGTCGGCACGCCTTCTGGTCGTGCTGGTTCTCCTGGCCACCTGCACCGGATTCCTCGGCCTGCTCTATGCGCCGCTCGCCTCCCGCCTCCTGTGGGCGCTCGTCCTCGGCCTCGGTCAGGGCGGCCTGTTCGGGCTTGCGCTTCTTTTCGTCTCGTTGCGTTCTCCGAGTGCGGATATCACGGCGATGCTGTCGGGCATGTCGCAGAGTATCGGCTATCTCGGCGCGTCCCTTTGCCCCTTCGCGGTCGGCATGTTGCGGAGCGGTGGGGACTCTCTCCTAGGGCCTACCATAATGGTGGTACTGATCACGGTGGGCTGCACTTGGGCCGGTCTCCGGGCCGCAGCCCCCGCATATGTTCTATCCCATCTCAAGAGAGAGTGACGGAGAAGATCCCTCAGGCGTGGTCTGGCGCGGCATAGGCAGACACGTCACGGGCGAGAATACGCCCGGCCCCCTTGGCACCGACGATGCGTCCGCCCTCGGCCACGACTTGACCGCGCAGCAGAGTCGTCACCGGCCAGCCGGTGACCTCGAAACCTTCCCAGGGCGTGTAGTCGGCCCCGTGATGAAGGATTTCCTGGCGGATGATCTCACGGCGGTTCGGATCCCACAGCACGATGTCCGCGTCGAAGCCCACGCCAATGGAGCCCTTGCGCGGATAGAGGCCGTAGATCTTGGCGTGATTGGTCGCCGTCAGCTCCACGAAGCGGTTAAGGGAAATCCGACCCTTGGAGACCCCTTCGGAGAACAGGATTGGCAGACGGGTTTCAACACCGGGAATACCGTTCGGCACCCACCGGAAGGAAGATTTGCCATTCGGGTGGAGCTTGCCGGCTGGGCTGTCATAGCGGAACGGACAATGATCTGACGAGAATGTCTGGAACACACCGCTGCGCAGGCCCTCCCAGATGGCCGCCTGGCTCTCTGCATCCCGTGGCGGAGGCGAGCAGACGTATTTCGCACCACTCATGTCCATGTCGGGACCCTGCAGATCCTCGGCTGTGAGCGTGATGTATTGCGGACACGTCTCGGCATAGACCTTGAGGCCGCGGGATTGTGCCCATCGGATTTGCTCCATTGCCTCGCGTCCGGACACATGCACGATCATGATCGGAACGTCGACAAGCTCCGCATGGCTGATCGCCCGATGGGTTGCTTCACGCTCGACGATTTCGGGTCGGGAGACCGCATGGTAATAGGGTGCAGTCCGGCCCGCCCGCTCGAGGCGCTCGGTCATGTAGCGGATGGCATCATATCCTTCGGCATGAACCATAACGAGGGCGCGCTCCCGGCGGGCAACCTCGAACACGTCGAGAAGCTCGTGATCCTTCAGGACGAGATCGTCATAGGTCATGAAAACCTTGAACGACGTATAGCCATCCTTGAGCAGCGCGGGGAGCTCCTGTCCCAGAACCTCGGGCGTCGGATCGGATATGATCAGATGAAAGGCCGTGTCGACATAGCACTCGTTCTCGGCCTTCCGCCTATACTCCTCGACGCAGGCCCGCAGGGATGTGCCCCGCTGCTGGAGCGCGAAAGGAAGAACCGTCGTATTGCCGCCGGCTGCAGCGGAGGCCGTGGCCGTGGCGAAGTCGTCGGCCATGACGACGCCGGGCCCGGAAGGCTGAGCGATGTGCACATGGCTATCGATGCCCCCAGGAAGCACGAGCAGTCCGGTGGCGTCGATCTCTCGGAGAGCGCGAAGATCCTCACCCAGCACGACGATGCGCTCGCCCCTGACGCCAACGTCGCAGCGAAAAGTGTCGGAGGCCGTGACGACCGTGCCGCCGCGAATTGCGAGATCGAGCTCCATCTCCGTCCTCCTCAGGCAAGCGCCCGGTCGAGGCTTGCGATCAGCCGATCGACCTCTTCAGGCGTATTGTAGTGCACCATGGAAACGCGCACCACGCCGTTACCTTCGGCGAGGCCCAGATGTTCGATCAGCCGCCGGGAATGGAAATCACCGAAGCGGATGCCGATCCGGTCGGCTTCGGTCGAGCGCACGATTTCCGCCGAGTCGCGTCCGTCGACCTTGAACGCGATGGTCGGCACGCGGTGCTGCGTGGCACTGTCGCGGCGTCCGACGATCCTCACGTCATTGCGGTCTCTCAGATAGGCAAGCAGCTTTTCTCCCAAATGCGTTTCATGCGACGCGATCTTGTCGAACGCGCGATCGACCGCGGCGCGATCACCAGTCGACCCGCCAAGTTCGTCGATATAATCGACGATTCCGGCCGATCCCCAGGCGAGCTCATAGTTGGTGTTGCCGGGTTCCAGCTTCATCGGCACCTTCTCCCGGCCGTAGAAATAGTGATAGAGCCCGTCGAGTTCGAGCAGCTTCTCGTACTTGCCGTACATCACCGCGAAGTGAGGGCCGTAGGTCTTGTAGAAGCTGAAGATGTAGTAGTCGACGTCGAGATCTGGCACATTCACGGCCCGATGAGGCGCATAGGCGACGGCATCGACGACGATTTCGGCGCCACGCTCGTGCACGCGTCGCGCGATCTCCTTGATCGGGTTAATGGTGCCCAGTATATTCGAGGCATGGGTCACAGCCACGAGCCGGGTCCGATTGGTCAACAGGCGATCAAGTTCATCCAGATCGATTTCATAGCTCTCGCGGTCGATGGACCATTCCTTGATGACGATGCCGCGCTTCTCCAGGGCGCGCCACGGACCGATATTCGACTCGTGGTCGAAATTCGTGACGACGATCTCGTCACCCGGCTTGAGGCTCCCTTCCATAGCGCGCGACAGGAACTGGGCGAGGACAGTGGTCGAAGGCCCCAGCACGATTTCTTCCGGTCGTTCCGCGCCGAGCAGACGCGCAATCTTGGCACGGGCCTCCATGAGCCGGCTCGTGGCCCGTTGCGAGTGCTCGTAGCTGGCACCAGTCTGCACGCTCGTGGTCAGGAGATATTCCGAGATGCGTTCGGCAACGTTGCGCAGGACAAGGGAGCCGCCGGCATTATCGAAATAGGCGAAGCCGTCCGTTAGGGCAGGAAACTGTGAGCGGACGAAGGCGAGATCAAGAGACATGAATGCACCTATTCTGCGGACGGTTGAGTCGAGCCGACGGCAAGTGGCTCTTGGAGGTGATGGAAAACGCAGTCTTCGGCGGAGCCGCTTTCCCACATAAGCATGAGAAAGTCGCCATCTGCGCCGATCGCCGCGATCGGAGCGTGCCAGAGGTTGCGGGCGTAGTTGACGCCCTCGTTCCGATGGCCGACGAACGCTTCGGCACGCTCGAGATCGGGCAGCCCAGCACGATCGTCCGGAGCGACAACGATCAGGAACCGCTCAGCAGAAAGAGCCACGAACGTCTGCGAAGACAGAGGATGCCGTTCGAAGGTCAAGAGCCGCATCGGCAGCGGCCCACCACTGGCCCGGTAAACAGCAAGCACGGGCTCGCCGTCAGGAGATGCGTGGTCGAAGCGGGTATCAGTGTCGAAGCGCAGCGCTCGCCCATCATTCACCAGGCGGCTGCGGTCCGGATCGAAGAACAGCACCTCGCCGAAGGAACTGAAGGCTGACGGCGTCAGGCGTTTGGGAAACAGGGTCTGCACGGATACGTAAGCCTAATGGGACAGGACGGCTTGAAGAAAGCTTCTGAGACGGGGATCGCGTGGCGCGTTGAAGATTTCGTCGGGAGGACCCTGTTCGACGATCCGCCCCCCGTCCATGAACACCACCCTGTCGGCGACCTTGCGGGCAAACCCCATCTCGTGAGTCACGACGACCATGGTGACTCCAGTCTTGGCAAGCTGCTGCATCACATCCAGGACCTCGCCTACCATCTCTGGGTCAAGGGCCGAGGTCGGTTCGTCGAAGAGCAGCACCTTCGGCTCCATGGCCAGTGCCCTGGCGATCCCGACCCGCTGCTGCTGCCCGCCGGAGAGTTGCGCCGGGTATTTCATCGCCTGATCCGCGAGCCCGACACGGGCCAGAAGGCGCTTGGCGCGATCCTCTGCCGCTGCCCACGACAAGCCGCGTACGCGGACCGGACCGAGCGCGACATTGCGGAGCACGGTCATATGCGGAAAAAGGTTGAAGCTCTGGAACACCATTCCCACCTCGGTGAGCACGGTGCCCTTGCGGCCGTGTCCGACCTCCGCCCCGTCGACGATGATCTCACCACCGTTGTGCTCCTCAAGCTGGTTGATGCAGCGGATCAGCGTGGACTTACCCGAGCCGGACGGACCGATAATGACGACGATCTCGCCTTCTTTCACTTGGAGGTCGACGCCATGCAGTGCCTTGAAGAGACCGAACGACTTGACGACGTTCCTCATCTCGATAATCGGGCGCGTCATCGTCCCCTCACCGCAAGTCGCTTTTCGAAAACTCCGACGAGCCGCACGAGCGGCATCAGGATCAGGATGTAGATAACGGCTGCACTGATGAGGGGCGTCGGGTTTGCCGCCAGTGCCTGCGCCTGCGTTGCCTGCTTGAGCAGGTCCGGCATCGCAACTACGGATGCGAGAGCCGTGTCCTTCATCACGTTGATGGAATTGGATGTGATCGGTGGGATCACTATCCGAAGCGCCTGCGGCAGCACGACGTCACTCATTCGCCGCCAGGAGCTCAATCCTATGGCGCGGGCGGCCTCGAACTGGCCCCTCGGCACGGCCTCGATGCCCGCCCGAAAGATCTCCGCGGAATAGGCGGCGGAAACCAGGCTCAGGGCGGAGGCGGCGGCCCCGAACGAGGAAAGCCGCAGCCCGACGAAAGGCAGTGCATAGTAGATGACGACGAGCAGGACCAGGATCGGGATGGAACGGAGGACGTCGATATAGGCGACGGCGATCTGCCTCAGGGGTGAGCTGGCATAGAGCCGGAGCAGCGCTAGAACAAGGCCGCCGACGAAGCCCAGGATGATGGCTGTCACTCCAAGCGTCAGCGTAGTGGTCAGACCCGATAGCAGGAGCGGAAGGGTTTGAACGAAAACCTTCCAGTTCAGGAAGGTGTCGAAGATGGACATGACGGGCAGCGCCTCAACATTCGTGGTCATGCCGAGCGCCCGGCACAATTACCGGATGCTCGGGGAGAGTCGCTCGTCAGAGCTTGGGCATCTCCATGACTTTGACGGTCGTCGAGTTCGGGTCGGCCTTGGCACCGAACCACTGCTCGTGGATCTTCGCCAGGGTTCCGTCCTGCTTCATCTTCGTGATCTCGGCATTGACCTTTTCCGCCAGCGGGCTGTTCTTCGCGAACATCATTGAATACTGCTCGCCTGTCGGAATGCGCTCTACCACCTGATAGATCGGCTTGTCCTTGATGTAGTACTGGACGGCCGGGATGTCGCTGACATAACCGTCGATGCGGCCCGCTGCGAGGTCGAGCATTGCGGGAGCCAAGCCCTCGTAGCGGCGAATATCGGAAAATTTGTACTTCTGCTGGTTCTGAGTCGACCACATGTCACCGGTCGAACCTGTATCAACTGCTGCCACCTTGCTTGCCATACCTTCCAGGTTCTTGATGCCTGAGTTGGCTCGCACCGCCAGCGACTGGTCGCTATCGTAATATGGCTGGGCGAAGGATACCGACTCGAGACGCTTCTTGGTGATGGTGATTGAGGATACGGCAGCGTCGACCTGACCCGACTGTACCGCAGCGAACAGCCCGTTGAATGGGATGTTCACGAAGGACACGTTCATGTTCAGGCGCTTGCCGACTTCTTTGGCGAGATCGATCTCGAAACCGACGATCTCGCCCTTCTCGTTCTGGAACTCCCACGGGACGTTGCCGACGTTCGCCCCGACCTTCATGTCGGCAGCAGAGGCCATCGTCCCTGCTGACATGACCAATACGGCGGTTAATGTTGCGACGAATGTGCCGCACCGGGTGAATTTCGCTGACATCTGGTCCTCCATCTTGCACGCCGGACACATGGCCGGCGATCTATTCTCTGCTGCCATCTGGTAGCCGGCTCTTTGGAGACTTGTGCAGGCCGGACATATTGGCCAAACTGGTCTTACCAATCTGACCAGTTGATCGTGCAGCCATCCTGACGCATGGTCAAGGCCAATGTGGCTCGTTGGTGATGAAAAATGAGGCCTGTAGGCACGACCCGAGGCACTGCAAGCCTTCGATCTGAGAACGGAGTGGGGACGGCAGATGACAAGTGAGCCAGTGAACCTGTCGGAACTAGAACTTGCCGACCGCACCCCCGTCCCACGCGGCATTGTTGAATATATCCAGCGCCTGATCCTGAAGGGCGGCCTTAAGGCTGGCCAGCGTCTTCCTTCCCAGCGGGAACTGGCGGAACAACTCGGGGTAAGCCGGCCGTCGGTGCGAGAGGCACTGACCGTTCTTGAAACGATGGGTCTTCTGACGGTGCGGGCCGGTAGCGGGGTATTTGTCACGAAAGCCGATGCACGTCGCCCGCTATGGCGCTACTCCGACCGCTGCACGCCCGCCGATGTCTATGAGGCGCGTCTGGGACTGGAGGGCTACGCCGCCAGACTCGCAGCCGCTCGCATCGACAAACCCGCCGAGGAACGCCTCAGGCGGTGCACCGACTCGATGCATGAGGCCCTCAAATCAGGCGACGTGATCAGCCTCGCCGTGAATGACACGGAGTTCCACGATCTGATCTTTGAACTTTCCGGCAACCCGGTTTTGGCTGCCATGTACAGGCCAGTGCGTGAATTGCTCGTCGAGAGTCAACGCCTTCCCATGGCACAACTCGATCGCCTGAGTGAAACCGTGCGTGAGCACGAAGCCATTCTGGAGGGTTTAACCAGCCAAGATCCCGACACGGCGGAAGCGGCCATGCAAAGCCATATCCGCTCGGCTGCGGGCCGGTTCGGCGTCTCGCTCTGAGGAGGGCTCCGCCCGCGACGCAAGCGACTTTATCGGATGCCGGAGCGACGGTGCCCGAGCGGACGTCCAACGAGTTCCTAGCGACTCGCAAAACCACTTGTATTCCAATGATTGGTTCAGCGGTCCAACGGCCGATAAACCCGCCAGCCATGATTGGTAAGCCATAGACCTCCGCATGGCACCGTCAACTTAACGGGTGGAGGCAGGTCCGCCCGTCCTGGACCGCCAGCTCAGAAGCCAACGGTGGCGCCAGTTACCTCGGCC
>JALYFY010000795.1 GCA_030777385.1 Pseudomonadota bacterium
ACTTCGCCATGTCGTCGCCGGTGAGCACGCCGCGATGGCGCGAGCCGCTCTGGTCCATGGCCTCCGTCTTGCGCACGAAGGAGTCGATGGCCTCCGCCACGAAGCCTTTGTAGAACGCGTTCCGCGCCCCCTCGATCTGCGCCTCCCGGTCTGCGCCCTTAGCCTCCCCCTCGCGGATGATGCGCTTCCAGGTGTCGGCGAGCTGGGGATTGCGGAAGAGCTGGCGCGGTTTCGGCACCTCGCCGCCCGGCAGGAACACGGCGGCGGAGGTCGGCCATTCGGTCTCGAAGAACTCCTTCAGGCCCTTGATGGTATCCGACACGCGGGGCAGAAGCGGGTGGCCCTGCTCGGCGTAATAGATGGCGGGCTCCAGCACCTCTCTCAAAGACAAGAGGCCGTGGTCGCGCAGCAGCAGCATCCAGGCGTCGAACGCGCCAGGAATGACGGTGGCGAGCATGCCGTTGCCGGGGATGAGCTTGAGGCCTTCGTTCTTGTAGTGCTCGATGGTGGCGCCCCTCGGCGCGCTGCCCTGACCGCAAAGCACTTCGATCTTCTTGGTCTTCGCCGAGTAGAACACCGCCGGGACCTCGCCCGACGGGCCGACAAGGTGCGGCTCGACAACCTGGAGCACGAAGGCCGATGCCACGCAGGCGTCAAAAGCGTTGCCGCCCTTCTCCAACATCGCCATGCCGGCCGCGGAGGCGAGCCAGTGGGTCGAGGTGACGATGCCGAAGGTGCCGAGGATCTCTGGCCTGGTCGTAAACATGTGGTTTTATCCGAGGTTGGCGTTTTACTGTTCGCGGGGATCGAGGGCGTCGCGCAGGCCGTCGCCGAGAAGATTGAAGCCGAGCACGATCAGGAAGATCGCAGAGCCCGGGAAGATCGACATCCAGGGCGCCTGATCCATGAAGTTCTTGGCCGTGTTGAGCATGGAGCCCCAGGAGGGCATCGGCGGCTGCTGGCCGAGGCCGAGGAACGACAGGCTTGCCTCCGCGATGATGGCGGTCGCGATGGTGAGCGTGCCCTGGACCAGGATCGGCGGCAGCACGTTGGGAAACACGTATCGCACCAGGATCCAGAAGTCGGGAAGCCCGATGGCTCTGGCACCCTCCACGTAATCCTCCGCCTTCACGGTCAGAACCTGCCCGCGGGTCAGGCGGATGAAGATCGGCATGGCGGAAAGACCGATGGCGATCATGGCGTTGGTGAGGCTTGGGCCGAGAAAGGCCGCAAGTGCAATGGCGAAGATAAGGAACGGGATCGCCAGCATGGCGTCCGTGGCGCGGGAGATGACCGCGTCGATCCAGCCGCCGAAATAGCCGGCAATGAGCCCAAAGGGAACGCCGAGCACGATGGCGATGAAGACCGATACGACGCCCGCCATGATGGAGGCGCGGGCGCCCCACAGCATGCGCGAGAACATGTCCCGGCCAAGCTCATCCGTGCCGAACCAGAACAGGGCCGAGGGGGCTTTACGGATGCTGGTGAAGCTCGGCTTGATCGGATCGTAGGGCGCCAGATAAGGCCCAATGATCGCAGCCAGAATGAAGAAGAGGACAATGGCTCCGCCGATGACGGCGCTCTTGTTCTTCAGGAACTTTCCGAGGACGCGGCTGCGCTTTTTCGGGAGCGCGACATCGTCGGCGACAACAGCGGTGGCGGTCATGCGGCGTGCCTCAAGCGGGGATTGACGAGGACGTAGAGAACATCGGCGAGCAGGTTCATGAAGATGAAGCCCACAGCCGTGCAGAGCACTACGCCCTGCACCACGGCGTAGTCACGGTTGAACACCGCATCGACGATCAGCTTGCCGAAGCCCGGGATGGTGAAGATCTGCTCCGTCAGCACGGCACCGGCGAGCAACTCGCCGAAGAGCAGGGTCGAGAGGGTAACGATGGGAATGAGGGCGTTGCGCAGGGCGTGCTTGAGAATGACCTTGCGGGACAGGAGGCCCTTGGCGCGGGCGGTGCGGATGTAGTCGGAGCGCATGACGCCGAGCATGGCGCTGCGGGTATGGCGCATGAGGCTTGCCGCCAATCCGGTGCCGAGCACGAAGGCAGGCATGATCATGGTCTTGATGTTGAGCCACAAATCCTCCGTCGGCGGCACATAGCCGGAAGCGGGCAGGAGCTGCCAGCGCACGGAGATCAGCATGATGAGCATGATCCCGAGCCAGAAATTGGGAATGGACAGACCGGACAGGGCGATCACGTTGGCGGTGTAGTCGACGGTCGTGCCCTTTTTCACGGCAGAGATGATGCCCGTGGGAATGCCGATGGCCAGCGCCACGATCATGGCCAGGATAGCGAGCTCAAGGGTGACGGGCAGCTTGCTCATGATCAGATCGAGCACCGGAATGTCGGTGCGAAGCGAAATCCCGAGATTGCCGGTCAGCGCCGAGCCGATCCAAGCGAAGTACTGAACCGGGATCGGATCGTCCAGGCGATACTTCTCGCGCAGGTAAGCAAGCACCTGCGGGTCACGCTCCTCGCCCGCCATGGTGAGAACCGGATCGCCGGGCAGAAGCTTCTGCAGAGCGAATACCAGAAGCGACACGATGATCAGTGTCGGAATGGCAATCAGAAATCGTCGTGCAATGTAGCGCAGCATCGGCCCATGAACCCGCATAGGAGGTGTGGGGGGGGGGGGGGGGGGGGG
>JALYFY010000796.1 GCA_030777385.1 Pseudomonadota bacterium
CCACCGCCATTGGCATCTGGGTCAATCTCGGCCTTCTGGTGTTCCTCGCCGTTCGCAGGGACTGGATGGACCCGAGCGGGACCCTCGGCCGCACCAGTGCAGCCGTTGCGGTCGCAAGCCTGCTGCTGGCCGCCTTCGCCTGGTATGCGCCCCTGCCGGTGGAGGGCTGGACCGCCCTCCTCCCCGCCTGGCGCAACGAGGTTCTGCTGGCGGTTCTCGGCGCATGCGGGGCCTTGATCTATGGCGGCGCGCTGCTGGCCGGCCTCAAGGTGATGGGAGTCAGGCTGCAGCGGCGCTGAGCTATGCGAGGGTGAACAGCTCCCGCTCCGTGGCGACGCCCCGCAGCCGGTGGCGGCCGAGGGACCGGACGGGCACCGGGCTCACGGACGCCACGTTGTCGGATAGCACCACGGCGCAGTCGAGGGCGTTGCAGAGTGCCTCCATGCGGCTTGCCTCGTTCACGGCAGGCCCGATCACGGTGAAGTCGAGGCGGCCGGCGGCTCCGATATTGCCGTAGAACACGTCGCCGCAATGGAGCGCGATGTCGAGGCTCAGCGGCGTCTCACCGGCATGGAGGCGGTTGACGGCGGCGTTGCGCTCAAGCGCCGTCTGCGCCGCCCGGATCGCCGCCGCACAGGCACTCTCGCGGGAGCGCTCCTCCGTGATCGGGAAAGCGGCCAGGAGACCGTCGCCCAGGAACTTGAGCACCTCCCCGCCCTGCTCCGCCACGGGGTCCGCCATGGCTTCGAGATGGTGGTCGAGCCTGGCGATCAGATCCATTCCGGCCGTATCGGCAAGGGAGGTGAAGCCCCTGAGATCGGCAAACAGCAGGGCCGCCGTGATGGTGGTGCCGAAGCCGCGCCGGATCTCCCCGCTGAGCACCCGCCGACCGGCCGAAAGTCCCACATAGGTGTCGAGCATCGTCACTGTCAGATCGAAGAGGGTCATGCGGTAGGCCGCCAGCCCCAGAAGCGGCAGAAGCCCATCGATCCGGGCGATCTCCTCCGGCCGGAACCCCTCGGGGCGGCTGCAGGAGTAGGACACGCCGATGCCCCGCAGGTCCGGTGCGCTCGCATTCTCGAAGCTGAACAGGCGCGCCAGGTAATCCGTCCCGCCTTCCCGCTTCACGTCCTCAAAAACGCCGAACCGCTCCGCCTCTGGGCCGTCGACCCGCCAGTAGCAGCTCGTCTGCTCAGTTCGCATCATATGGGCGAAGGGGCTCTGCTCGAAGGCGTTGGCGTTGCGCTCATGCGATACCCCTTCCACCACCGTACCGGCCGAGCGGGTCCAGACATGGGTGTAGACGCGGATCGTCGGATTGACGGTCGGCAGGGCGATATAGGCCCTGACCAGGGGAATGCCCTCCGCAACCAACCTCTCGGAAAGGCCCGAGAGCAGCGAAGCCACATCGGATCCGCGCAGGCCCTGTTCGATGATCCAGTCTTCGAGATTCGCCATGGGCGCAGTCTAGCATTCCGTTCAGGAATGTCTTCATGGGATCGGCAGGTGCTCTAGCGGCTCGCGTGCCGCGAGGCTCCGCCCGTACCGGCGATCTCCGTCAGGAGCTTGCGCCGCGCGGCCACCGCGAAGGGCCGGGCTTCGTCGGCAATCTCCACGAAGGAGCCGGGGCCGCCGATAACGCTTTGGGCATAATAATCTTCGAGCGACATGCCGCCGGGACCGCCCGGACGGCCGCTGCCGGGGCGGCGGATGGCAAGGGCGTTGATGGTGAAGCCCTTGGCGAGAGCCTCCGCCCGCGCCTGATCCAGGGGCCTGCCGTTCATGTTAGGCCCGTCGCCCGATACGTCGATCACCTTGCGCGTGCCCTCATGGGCATTGCTCTCCACAAGGCGCACGGAAAAGTCGATGGCGTTGGAGATGGAGTTGTAGCCGGTGGCGCCGCGCGGAGCGCTCATGAGCTTGTCGGAGAACACCCTTGCGCTCGCCTCATCGCGGATCACGTGCCAGTCGACGATGAGAACCTGCGAGCTGGGCCCGCCCCATTCCATATAGGCGACCGCGATGGCCCCAACGGGACCGTCCTTGATGCCGTTCAGCACATCCTGGCTGGTCAGCGCATCGGCCCACCCTTTCCGCTGCAGGCGCAATTCCTCGGTGTCGATGGAGCCGGAGCCGTCGGCTGCGAAGACCAGCTCCAGATCGACGGACTCGGCCTGGGCCGAGGCGGTCAGGAGGCCGAGGGCAAAGAGGCTTCTCAGAACAAGGCGCATCGGGGGCTCCAGCGTTGGGCGCAATGCTGGAGCCATCTAGGGCGTGAAGCGGCAGAGGCTGCCGCTTCACATGATCACAATCTTGTTGAACCCTTTTCGTGTCATTCCCGGCCGGAGCGCAGCGGAGGGGATAAGGAATCCATCAGCATTCAGCGTGTGAATGGATCCCCTTCCCTCGCTGCTCTCGCCGGGGATGACAGCGTGGCGCTAACCTTGCAGCACTACCCTCGGTGTCATTCCCGGCCGGAAGCGGCAGAGCCGCTGGAGGGGAAGGGAATCCATAGTGCCGAGCGTGATCGTAGATCCCCTTCCCTCGCCTGCGGCTCGCCGGGGATGACAAGGTGGCTCAACGCGCCTTCAGCAGATCCGCCACGTCGAGCAGGACAAATTCGTTGTCGTCCTGCTTGGTGGGCTCGCGGCTCGACGAGAAGGGCAGATTGTTGTCGTTGCCGACGATGATGTGCCGCTCGTCGACCACGTCCACGTTCTCGATGGTGAAGAACGGGAAGGTCA
>JALYFY010000797.1 GCA_030777385.1 Pseudomonadota bacterium
AGGCGTGCAAGGCCGCCATCCAAAAGCGTCGAGCTGCAGCCAAGAACCAGCAGGCCGTCGAGGAACGCCATGTGCTCGTCGACGAGATCTACGAGGAGATCAGCTCCTCTCGCGCGCCACGCGCCACGCACGCACTCGAGGATGAGGCCGCATCCCTCCCCGCCGGCGACGCCAGTTCGGGTGAAAGCCTGGATGAAGGTGCCAATCCGGACGCTGTCTCGCAGGGGCACCTGTCCGGGCCTGGGAGCGGTCGTGGGCGTTCGGGCCGAGACCTGGAGAGGCAGGTCAATGAGTCCTTCTCGATGCCGATCCACATCCAGCTTTCCTAGAGCTGCGCTGGGTTCGTTGACGGGCCAAAGCCCAGCAGGTAAGTTCTTGGTTTGTTCTCGGAAGCGCATCCACTGACCCGACCCTCGTCCGCACGCTAAGCTCATGCTCGCAAGATCGGGATCGCGAACCCTCTTCTTCTTCGAGAAGCCCTCGGCAATGCGCCAGCTGCAGCGCTTCTTCAAGTCGCCCAGCACCGTCTGTGTCTCGGCCGAGGGTCACCTCCTCTCGGCCCAGGAGCCCGGCAGCATCCGGGACGAGTGGAAGCCGTGGCGCTTCGATGCACTCCCGATTGTGCTCGAGCGCATTCCGACCACGGTCGGAAAGAACCGCTCCGGCCAGTCGCACAAGCCAAAGATCGACGCCATCAGGCAGGAGTTGCGGGGCGTTCAGCGCGTCATCATTGCAACCGATCCGGGCCGCGAGGGCTCGATGATCGCCTGGGAAGTGCTGGAGCATCTCGGCTACAAGGGGCCGGTGGACCGCCTCAAGCTCGGCGCTCTGGACGACACCTCAATCCGCCGAGCCTTCGCCGCCATGGCTCAGGAGCCCGCATCCGGCGAACGGGACTACGCCGCTTACCTCGAGGCGCTCTGCCGCCAGTACGAGGACTGGCATCTCGGGCTCAACGGCACGCGCGCCATGTCGCTGCGCCTCCGGCCACCCGCCTTTCGGGAGCCCTGGCGCTTTGGCGGGGTGCAGACGCCCACGCTCGCCATTCTAGCCGATCTTGAACAGCGCATCCGCGACTTCGTCCCGCAGAACTTCTACAAGGTCGCACTGGCGGTTGTGACGGAGACCGGAGCCGAGATCACGCTTTGGCACGCGCCGAAAGACAAGATCCTCGACAGGGCTGTCGCGCAGGCGATCCAGCAGGCCGCATCTATGTGGTCCGGCCCGCTCGGCGTCGAGCAGAAGGACGTTCGTCGGGCCCCGCCCAAGCTGTTCTCCAAGGACACGCTCGCCCGCCGCTGTGCCAAGCGGTTCGGCTGGGACCCACAGCACACGGCGAAGCTCGCGCAAGAGCTCTATGACCAGGGCTATGTGAGCTACCCACGGACCGAATCCGAGCACCTGCCCGAGAGCCAGACGGGTGACGCCGGCGCGGTGATCGAGAGCCTGGCCCAGGCGCTGCCCGAACTCGCTGGGCTCGTTCCGGCTGCGGGCGAGCTGACCTTTCGAAGGGGCAGCCGGGGTCACTACGTCCAGGACCCGGGTGAGCACCATGCGATCGTGCCGTTGCGCAAGGTGCCGCAGCCGGGCGGACCTAACGCTGATCAGCTCCGCTTATGGGCGCTTGTGGCCAAGAGCTTCTTGGCCGCACACCTCCCGGACGGGGTCGACGCACGCACGATCGTCTCGGCACAGGTCACGACCCCGCTTGGCCCCAAGCGCTTCTCGGTCAGCGGGAGCGTCGTCAAGGCCCCAGGCTGGCGCGCCGTGTACGGTGCTGAAGCGGAAGAAGACATCGACACCGTACCGGGAAAGGCCAAGCCGGAGGGGGAGCCCACGATCGAGCGCATGCCCCCCGTTCGCAACGGCGAGGGCGGCACAGCGACCGAGGCGCGGGTTGAGACCGCTCAGACGGAGCCACCGCGACGGATAACCCGGGGCGAGTTGCCGGTCGTCATGGGGCGGCTGATCGATCAGGTGCAGGATCCCAAGCTGAAAGCAGCGCTGGACAACCCGGCGAAGTGGTCTGCCCCCTGAGAAGTGGTCCTCCCTGAGGTATGGCTCTGAGC
>JALYFY010000798.1 GCA_030777385.1 Pseudomonadota bacterium
CCATCTCGCGCCGCGCCACCTGCTCCCCGGAGGAGGTCGCGGCCTTCTTCCCCCGGCCCCGCCCGACCCTCGCCGCCTGAGCCCCGGCAAGCGCCGTCATGTTCCGCTATCCTACCGCCGGAACAGCTTGCGGCATGGCGCTCACCCGGTCCGGACGACCCTGACGGGCCCGTCGCGCCCGGCCAGTTCCTCGCGGAAATGCGCGATGGTCATGGCCAGCCCTTCGGCCAAAGGGATGCGGGGCTCCCATCCGAGTTCGCGCCTGGCGCGGCCCAGATCGGGCCGGCGCTGCCGCGGGTCGTCCTGCGGCATGGGCTTGCGAACGACCGGGCTGACCGAGCCCGTCTGCGCCAGCACCATATCCGCAAGCTCCCGCACGGTGAACTCACCGGGGTTCCCGAGGTTCACGGGGCCGCGCGCGTCGGACCGCATCAGGCGCAGGAGCCCCTCCACGAGGTCGTCCACGTAGCAGAAGGACCGCGTCTGCCGCCCCTCGCCATGGATGGTCAGGGCCTCGCCCGTCAGGGCCTGGCGCACGAAGTTGGACACGACACGCCCGTCCTCGGGGCTCATCCGCGGCCCATAAGTGTTGAAGATGCGCGCGACGCGCACCTCCACGCCCATGCGCTCGTATTCGAAGAACAGCGTCTCGGCCGACCGCTTGCCCTCGTCGTAGCAGGCGCGCGGGCCCCAGGTGTTGACCGATCCGCGATAGCTCTCCGCCTGGAGCGACACGTCGGGGTCGCCATACACCTCGGAGGTGGAAGCCTGGAGGATCCGCGCCTGCTTTTCGCGCGCGAGTTCCAGGAGGTTGAGGCTCCCGTTCACGCAGGTCCGGAAGGTGTGCAGAGGGTCGAGCTGGTACTGCGGGGGCGAGGCCGCGCAGGCCAGGTTCCATATCTCGTCCAGCGGCCCCTCGATGGAGACGGGCTGCACGATGTCGTGCCGCACGAACGAGAACCGCGCCTCCCGCATCAGCGGCGCGAGGTTCGACAGCCGCCCCGTCTGGAGGTTGTCGAGGCAGATCACCTCGTGCCCCTCGGCCACCAGCCGCGCCGCCAGATGGGATCCCACGAACCCCGCGCCGCCCGCGATCAGGATGCGCCGGACATCCCGAGGCAGGGAGCCTGCGCGTTCGACCATGTTCGTCCCGTCCTGTGACAAGTCGCAACCTCCGTCGCTACGGCTTTGGAAAGACCCGTGTCGTCGAAGCCCGGCCGGGGCCTTTCGGCGCATCCGTTCCGGAGCCATCAATACCGGCGCCCGAAACGCTTCTTTGCTTTATTTCCCGTGAGCGGCACTCCTGTCAATCTTTTAACACAATCATGCCTTATTTCAAAGACTGACGAACAGCCCTAAGACAATGAAAACGATCCCTGGCAAAACGCGCATTAATTCATCCATCAGTTGTGCCGCATTTGCGATTGCGCGGAAATGGGGAATTCGAATTCTCCCTACAATCCGTAGCGAAGGCGCCCCGCATGAACGGCAACGATTTCGGGGTCTGGGCACTGTGCCGCCAACCGCAGTTTGAACATCCACTGTCAGTAACCCCTTGACCGGCCGTGGGCCGGCCCCGCAGTTGGCGGCCACATTGCACACTATCCAATCAAAGTCTGACCATCGGCTGGAAGCGGCCCTTTGAGACATGGCAGAGTGGCGGCGCGTCGGTTCAGGCCGCGGCCCTCGCCTCCGCCCAGTACCGGCTAGGCAAGTCGTCGGCCCGATAGAGGTCGACCCCTACATCGGCGAACGGAATCGACGGGCGTAGCCGTGCCGACCTCAGTTCCCGTTCGATCAGGATCCGGCTGACATTCAAGATTGCGGCGATCCTGGCAGTGGTTGCGTAGGTTTCCTGAAACCTCTCGATCACATCAGGCATGACCCTGCGGAAGACATGCTGGCCGTTCGGGGCCCCGAAAACCATGGTCTCGAGGAGGGCTCCGCCCTCGCGATCTTCGAAGAGAGCCCAGACGCTCCGGATCGGCAGATGCATCTTCGCGCCGACCACCGCGATGGGCAGGCCGGGCAGGTGCTTGTCCAGCTTCGCGCCCACCTCAACGGGATCGACATGCACGGCGGCATAGCCCTGCATGGAGGAGAGCCTGACTACGTTCGAGAGGTAGCTAGCCCCCAGCACAAGATGGATGATGTCCACCCTTGAGGTCTTTGTCTTCTCGGCTGCCTTGGAGATGGGGAAACAGCCTTGGGGAACAACGTCAACAGCCTTCGCAGATGCGGCAAGCGCGGACAGGAAGGCGTTGATGTTGATCGATGGGACCGCCTTCTGGGCGCGTCCGGGAGCGTCCTCCTCACCCACGGCGATCGGCGTCAGGATTTGCTT
>JALYFY010000799.1 GCA_030777385.1 Pseudomonadota bacterium
GTGCCCGGGCATGGAATAAATCCATCCGCTCTCTCGTTATCAAACCATCAGGCCATGCGGAGCAGCAATGCCGGCAGCCATCGGACAGGAACTTGTGGCGCTTCTGCCACGGCTGAGGCGCTTTGCGATGGTGCTCTGCCGCTCCCACGCGCTCGCGGACGATCTCGTTCAGGGCGCCTGCGAGCGCGCGCTGGCCAATGCGGGCAGCTGGACGCCCGGGACCCGGTTCGATGCATGGATGTTCCGCATCCTCCGCAATTACTGGATCGACCACCTGAGACGGATGAAGGTTGAGGGCATGACGGAAGACGTAGAAACGCAAACCCAGCTCGTCGGCGATCCGGGGGAGGCGCCGATCCTGAGCAGGTTGGCGCTGACGGAGGTGCAGCGGGCCATCGACACCCTGCCGCATGAGCAGCGGGAGGTTCTGGTTCTCGTCTGCGGGGAAGACCTCTCCTACCGCGAGGCGGCCGACGTCCTGAACGTGCCTGTCGGCACGGTCATGAGCCGCCTTGCCCGGGCGCGCAAGCGGCTGGTCGAACTGACGGCAGCCGCCTGAGCGCCCATGGGAATCGCCAGTGGAGTCACATTCATGTCTCAGCTTCATCTCACCGACGAGATCCTCATGGCCTTCGCCGACGGGGAGCTTGACGAGACCGTCGCATCGGCCGTCGCCAAGGCCATGGCGGAGAATCCCGGCCTCGCCAGGCGGGTCGTGGAGTTCCAGCAAAGCCGCCGCCTGACGCGCTCGGCTTTCTCCAGCACCCTTGCGCCCCAGGTCTCGCCCGAACTCTATGCCGCCGTATCGGCCCAGGTGAAGGCTTTCGAGGCGGCCGGCAAAGCAGGCGAGACGGTGACGGAGTTCAAGCCTCGGAAGCTGCCGGCCGAAGCGTCCGGTCGGCGCCTCCCTTCGTTCTTCAACATGGCCCTGGCGGCCTCCGTCGCCGCTCTTGCCCTGGCGGCGGGATATTTCGCCGGCCAGCGTGATGTCTCCGGCGCAGGCAGCCTGGTCGCGCAGCTCGAAGGTCCTCCGGTGCGGGATGCCCTGAGCACGGTGGCTTCGGGCCAGGACGTGGAACTGCCGACGGGCCGCCTGCGGGTGATCTCCACCTATCGCCTGGCGAACGGGTCCCTGTGCCGCGAGTTCAAGCTCCAGACGTCATCCGGCACCGCCGATGCGATCGCCTGCCGCGGGGGCGAATGGAATGTGGCTTTCGCCACGACCCGCCCTGCCGGGAACGCCGATTACGTCCCGAGCGACGGAGCCGATCTGGTCACGGCCTATCTCCAGAGCGTGAATGCGGGGGAACCCCTCGTGGACGGGGCGGAGGCGCAGGCGCTCACCGGGAGCGCCCGCTGAGGCCCGAGATCGAACGGATGGGTCCGCCGACCGATCCGTGTGAAAAATTCCGGACGGGCTGGAATAAACCGACAGGACGATCCGTTCTCTGTTCGTAAAGGCTAGCGATTGAGGGTTAGCATGCGAGCAGCGTCCTATATGGCTTTCGCCGTATTCTCAGCGAGCATCGTGGCAACGCCGGGCACGGCGCCCCACGCAACCGGCAGCAACGCATCCTGGACCGGCCCCCAGGACCACGCCGTCATCAACGCCGCTCGCAGCGTCGCGAGCGATCCTTCCGCGAAGGTGCAACCGCGGTGGGAAAGCCTGACGGCGAACCGGAGAACCCAGGGCCTGTCCGTTGGAGAGACCCTGCCGGAGGCGGTCGCGCTGCACTTCATTCCGAAGCACGAAACCTACCGCTACGCCGTCGTGAACGACCGTCGCGTCATCGTCGACGCGGCATCCCGGAAAGTGGTCTACGTGATCCGCTGACCCGCGGGATGTCGAGGACGATGGACGAAATGTCTGCCATTAGAAAAGGTCATTGCCCCATGTCAGCTTACAGCTTGAGTCAGCACCGGCAGCTCCTCCCGATCGAAGGGTCGCCCCCGGTGACCGTGCTGCCGATCTGCAACAATCCCCTCCTGCGCCTCGGGCTGCAGCAGCTTCTTTCCGACACCCAATTCAACGTCTGGCAGGACCCGGTGGAGAATCCCGCGGATGTGCCGGGCTTTCCGCAGGATGCGCCCGTTCTCTTCATCGTCGACGGCAACAGCCAGTCCGACGGCGCGGCCGACCTCGTCAGGCATCTGAAATCCCGCTTTCCGGCAGGGCGGGTCGTCATTCTGGCGGATCAGTTCGACACCGGCAAAGTGGCGGCGGCGTGGAGCGCGGGCGCCGACGGATTCTGTCTTCCCACCATGCCGCACGACGTTCTGGTGCGAACCCTCGAACTGGTCATGCTCGGCGAGGCTTTCCTGCCTTCCACCGTGGTTCTTTCGATCCTGGACGACATCGCGGACCAGTCCGAGCGCCGGATGGCGGGCGGCCTCTGGGGCATCAGCGAAACCGATCTCAGGAGCAAGAAGCTCTCGACCCGGGAGGCCGAGATCCTGGTCTGCCTCAAGGATGGCGCTTCCAACAAGGTCATCGCCCGGATGCTCAACCTCTCCGACGCCACCGTGAAGGTCCATGTCAAGACCATCCTGAGAAAGGTTGGCGTGAGCAACCGCACCCAGGCGGCGCTCTGGGCCGCGCAACACATGTCGGTGGGCGCAAAGCCGTGCCAGATCGAGCCCCCTAGGCATCGGCAGGCCTCATAGGCATCCAAGATCCCTTGCGGGAGCAGCGCGCCGGATAGATCCGGCGCGTCCGACAAGGCCAGGGTCCTAAGACCCGCGAACCGTCGGCGGCCCTGAAG
>JALYFY010000800.1 GCA_030777385.1 Pseudomonadota bacterium
GTCCGAGGTCACGACCCCGCAGGCGACATACGAAAGCTTCGTCCCCTCGACGGTGATGACGCCCCAGCCCGTGTTGCGCAGGCCGGGATCGAGGCCGAGGATGCGGACGCGTTCAGTCACAGACTTATTTCTCCACCGTCATGCCCGGGCTTGTCCCGGGCATCCACGTCTTCTTAACCGTTGATGGCGTGGATGGCCGTAGATCAATTCGGCCATGACGGTGGAGAACAACAGTGACTGAGCGCGTCCGCATCCTCGGCCTCGATCCCGGCCTGCGCAACACGGGCTGGGGCGTCATCACGGTCGAGGGGACGAAGCTCTCTTACGTCGCCTGCGGTGTCGTGACCTCGGATGGAGACCTCGAACTGGCCCTGCGGCTCAAGCAGCTTCACGACCGGCTGACCGACGTGATCAGGACCTGGACGCCCGATGAGGTGTCGGTGGAGGAAACCTTCGTCAACAAGGACGCGCAGGCGACCCTCAAGCTCGGCCAGGCCCGCGCCATGTCCCTGCTGGTGCCGGCCCTGCATGGCTTGCCGGTGGCGGAATACGGCGCCAACCAGGTGAAGAAGACCGTGGTGGGCGTCGGTCATGCCGACAAGAACCAGGTGCAGGCCATGATCAAGATCCTCCTGCCCAAGGCCGACTTCAAGAAGGCGGATGCCGCCGACGCACTCGCCATCGCCATCGCCCATGCCCACCAACGCAAGGCCCGCGCTTTGGCGGCGAGCTATTAGGGTGTTACACAGCCCCTGGTGTCATCCCCGGCGGCCCGCAGGGCCGGAAAGGGGATCCACTAGCAAGCGCCGCGGGTAATAATGCACTCCCTTCCCTCGCTACGCTCGCCGGGAATGACAAGAAACAGGAGAAGCCGGTGATCGGCAAACTCAAAGGCGTGGTGGACTCCTATGGTGAGGACTTTGTGATCCTCGACGTGCACGGGGTCGGCTACGTGGTCCACTGCTCCTCCCGCACCCTCCAGAATCTGCCCCCCACCGGCGAGGCGGCGGTTTTGTCCATCGAGACCCATGTGCGTGAGGACATGATCCGCCTGTTCGGCTTCCGCTCGGATTCCGAGCGCGAGTGGTTCCGCATGCTGCAATCCGTGCAGGGCGTGGGCTCCAAGGTGGCGCTGGGCATCCTCTCGGTGCTCGATCCCGGCACCCTTGCCACGGCGATTGCCACCGGCGACAAGGCTTCTGTGGCCCGCGGTCCCGGCGTCGGCCCCAAGCTGGCGCAACGCATCGTCTCCGAGCTCAAGGACAAGGCCCCCGCCTTCGCGGCTGTTGACCCGGCCCTCATCCGCCTCACCGGTGCGGTGGAGGACAACAGCGCGCCGCGCCCTGTGGCGGATGCCATCTCGGCCCTCGTCAATCTCGGCTATCCCCAGATCCAGGCCTCAGCGGCAGTTGCCGCCGCCATGAAGCAGGCCGGCGACGAGGCCGAGGCGAAGACGCTGATCCGGCTGGGGTTGCGGGAGCTGGCGCGGTAGAATTGTTGAGTCTATAATGAAACAATGAAGCGTGACGTTATCGTTTTCACACTGTTAGCTGCGATCCTCTGGTATTGGATCATGCTGTTGCTGGTTGCGGTTTTTGCACCTGGAATCATTTACCCAACAATGTATTTCCGCGGAATTCCGCTTCTGCGTGCGTTCGTTTTTGGCACTCCATTTGCTTTCGCTCTCGGCCTTTGCCCCGCGATTGCCGCAGGGGCTTTAATCGCAGGTTGGACGAAATACCCTAGCCAATTCACCTTTCTTAAAGTGCTCGCAGTCGGCTCTGGGATATCACTCAATATGGCAATGATAGCTTGGCTGCCATTAAGCTCAGACCCTAGCCGGATGATCTTGATTCCTTTAAGCATCATCGCATTCTGCACTCTGCTGACGATCACAATGTCTTGGCTAATCGTCCAAGGCATGAAGCACCTGATGGCTTTCACCTCCAGATTGGTAACGCGAGGCAAGGCTTGATTAGGCTTCGAACCGCTTGACTCGCAGCACTCAATGTTCCTGTTTTGATCTTGTTAAGGATGGCGTATTACACCAAAAATGCCTATATGAAGCCTTTGGAAGGTAAGCCTCTTTGACCGATTCCCGCCGCCTGCTCAGCCCCGAAAAGCGTGAGGACGATACGGAAGCATCGATCCGGCCGCTGTCGCTCGACGATTTCACGGGCCAGAAGGCCGCGCGCGCCAATCTCCAGATCTTCATCAATGCCGCCAAGGCGCGGGGCGATGCCCTCGACCATGTGCTCTTCGTCGGCCCTCCGGGCTTGGGCAAGACCACGCTGGCCCAGATCGTCGCCCGCGAGCTTGGGGTCAACTTCCGCTCCACCTCCGGCCCGGTGATCGCGAAAGCAGGCGATCTGGCGGCTCAGCTCACCAACCTGGAAGAGCGCGACGTGCTCTTCATCGACGAGATCCACCGCCTCAACCCGGCGGTCGAGGAAATCCTCTATCCGGCCATGGAGGATTACCAGCTCGACCTGATCATCGGCGAGGGCCCCGCCGCCCGCTCGGTGAAGATCGAGCTGCCGAAATTCACCCTTGTGGGCGCCACCACCCGCGCGGGCCTGCTCACAACGCCGCTGCGCGACCGCTTCGGCATCCCGATCCGGCTCGAGTTCTACACCGTCGACGAGCTGGAGCTCATCGTCCGGCGCGGCGCCCGGGTGCTGGGCTTAGGCATGAGCGACGAGGGCGCCAACGAGATCGCCCGCCGCTCCCGCGGCACGCCCCGCATTGCCGGCCGGCTGCTGCGCCGGGTGCGGGACTTCGCCATCGTGGAGGGCGTCCAGACCGTGTCCCGCGACCTTGCGGACAAGTCCCTGCGCCTCCTCGATGTGGATCCCATCGGCCTCGACCTCATGGACCGCAAGTACCTGACCATGATCGCCACCTCGTTCAGTGGCGGCCCCGTGGGCATCGAGACGATTGCAGCGGCCCTCTCCGAGCCCCGCGACGCCATCG
>JALYFY010000801.1 GCA_030777385.1 Pseudomonadota bacterium
CAAGCCGCCTCTCCGTGGTCAACCGCCTCAAGCCGCCGAGCGGCATCTATTGGTTCGGAACGGACGAGTTCGGCCGCGACGTGTTCAGCCGGACGATCTATGCCGGTCGGCTCTCGCTCCTCGTCGGCGCCTCGGTCGTGACATTCGCGGCCGTTTTCGGGGTGACGCTCGGCCTTGTGGCCGGCTTCTTCCGCCGCCTCGATACCCCGATCGCCCGCATCATCGACGCCATGATGGCCTTCCCCGACATCCTTCTCGCGATCGCGCTCGTCGCCGCCCTCGGCCCCTCCCTTTTCACCGTGATCGTGGCGCTCGGGATCGTCTACACGCCACGCCTGGCCCGAATTGTGCGGGCCTCCACGCTGGTCATCCGCGAACTGCCCTATGTCGAAGCGGCCCGTGCGCTTGGGGTGCCGACCTGGCGCATCATGTCTCGGCATGTGCTGCGTAACCTTGTGTCACCCATCCTCGTGCAGGGCACCTTCATCTTCGCCTACGCGATGCTGGCCGAGGCCGGCCTGTCCTTCCTGGGCCTCGGCGTGAGCCCCGAGGTGCCGACCTGGGGCACCATGATCGCGGCCGGGCGGCAGTATATCGGACAGGCCGACTGGATGACGCTGTTCCCCGGCATCGCGATCATCCTGTCCGTTCTTTCCCTTCAAATGGTTGGCGACGGATTCCGGGATCTTCTCGATCCGCGCCTGAGAAAGGATCTTTGATCTCATGACTTTCCACGAAGACACGTCGCCTCTCCTGATCTCGGGCGTGAGACCGGTTGGCTTTGGTAGGGGCGTACCTCAGGAAGTCACGGACATCCTGATTGGTGGCGACGGAAATATTGCTAGCGTCGGCAGCTCGCTCCAGACGCCGGAAGGTGCTCGCCGCATTGATGCCAAGGGAGCTTACGTTTCGCCGGGCTGGGTCGATCTCCATGCCCATGTCTGGCACGGCGGCACAGATATCTCCATCAAGCCGCAGGTCTGCGGCATTGAGCGGGGCGTTACGACCATCGTAGATGCGGGCTCGGCCGGCGAAGCCAATTTCCACGGCTTCCGAGAGTACATCATCGAGCCGGCTAGGGAGCGCATCAAGGCCTTCCTCAACATCGGGTCGATCGGTCTCGTGGCGTGCAATCGCGTGAGTGAACTCATCGACATGCGGTCGATCGACATCGACCGCACTATCGCGTGCGTCGAGGCTAACCGCGACATCATCATCGGCATCAAGGTGCGGGCAAGCGGGGTGATCGTTGGCGCCTGGGGCATCACGCCCGTCAAGATTGCCAAGAAGGTAGCCAAGATCCTCAAGCTGCCGCTGATGGTGCATGTGGGCGAGCCGCCTCCGGTCTTCGACGAGGTTCTCGAGGTCCTCGGCCCCGGTGACGTGGTGACCCACTGCTTCAACGGCAAGGCCGCGGCGAACATCATGGAGGACGAGGATCTGTTCCTGCTGGCGGAACGCTGCGCCAGGGACGGGATCCGCCTCGACGTCGGCCACGGCGGCGCCTCGTTCTCATTCAAGGTGGCGGAGCTTGCCATCGAGCGCGGCCTTCTGCCCTTCTCGATCTCGACCGACCTGCATGCGCGTTCCCTCGACAATCCAGTCTGGGACATGGGCACAACCATGTCGAAGCTTCTGTCGGTCGGCATGCCTTTCGAGGCCGTCATCGACGCCTCGACCCGGGCCCCCATGGAAGTGATCGGGCTCCCGACTGAGAACCTTTTCTCCCCCGGCACGCGGGCCGAGTTCACGGTGTTCGAGGTCAACGACAGCGACCTTCGGATCGTCGATTCCATGGGCTACAAAGCGCACCTGCCGCGACTGATCGAGCCGATCTGGACCATTCTTGGACAGGAAGCCGTCAAGGCAAGTCGCTACGTCCCTCAGAAATCGGTGCTGGAGAGCTCTGCCTGTCCGCATTGCGGGTGGATCAACGCTCGATGATAGAGCTTCCTGACGATACCGTTCTCAAGGTCTCGGACCTGCACACGCATTTCGAACTCGGCAGCCGTGTCGCCAAGTCGGTCGATGGCGTGAGCTTCGACGTGAAGCGTGGCGAAACGGTCGCGGTTGTCGGGGAATCCGGCTCGGGGAAATCCGTCACCAGCCTGTCGATCATGCGCCTTCTTTCGTCGCCGGGCCGGATCGTGGGAGGCAACATCCTCTACCGTACAAGCCAGGGTCAGGTGGTCGACATCGCGACCCTGCCGGAGCGGAAGATGCGCGCCATCCGCGGCCGGGAGATCGCGATGATCTTCCAGGAACCGATGACGAGCCTCAACCCTCTCTATACAGTCGGCGACCAGATCGTGGAGATGATCCGGCTGCACGAACCGGTCTCGATGGCCGAAGCCCGCCAGCGCGCGAAGCGGATGCTCGATCTCGTGGAGATTCCCGCAGCCGACCGCAGGCTGGACGAATACCCGCATCAGATGTCGGGCGGCATGCGCCAGCGCGTCATGATCGCCCTCGCCCTGTCCTGCAATCCCAACCTTCTGATCGCTGACGAACCGACAACTGCGCTTGATGTCACCATCCAGGCGCAGATCCTCGATCTGCTCCGCAGGCTGCAGCGCGAGATCGGCATGAGCATCCTGTTCATCACGCACAATCTTGG
>JALYFY010000802.1 GCA_030777385.1 Pseudomonadota bacterium
GTGCGGTGGCGGGCGGGGGAAGGCTTGCTCATGCCCGGCCAGATAAGCAGCCAAAGTCCTTACACGAGCCCCTCGGGTCTAGAGTTACGCAACAACGCCGAGCAGGACGTCACAGAAACTGGGCCGCAATTATAATCACGTTGAATTGCCGGCGACGCAGATGCGATCGCATCTGGCTCCTGCCTCTTGCGGGCCTCCGGCGCTAACGTAGGGCCGAACTGCTGGCATCGGATCCGCCCTGTGACGTGGCCGACCTCGATGCCGCGCTCGTGGAGCAGGTCCTCTGCAATCCGCAAGGAGAGCAGAAAGCGGACATACAGCATAACCGCGATACGGATCACATTGGGCTAGGCTTTGAAGTAGCGGAACGGGCTGTGCTGGGGATCATTCAGCGAGGCTAAGCAGACCCCCTGCCCTGCTCAAGCCGAGTTCTTCTGACAGTGCCCGATCGCTACCTCCGCTGAAGCGCTCCCACCACGGCGCTCCATTCCGTTACCTCTTCGAGCTCAGCCGCAAGTCTGAGAACAAGAAGATCTTGTCCCGGTCGCGACGCGATCTGTACCGAGAGCGGCAGGCCGCGGTCGCTGATCATGACCGGACAGGACGCGGCCGGTTGACCCGCTAGGTTTGCGGGCACAGCGTAGGGTGCAAACCCGTAACCCTTTGCAGTCCATCGTTCCAGATCCCGACCGTTCGCGTCAAAGGTCAGCTCCCCTACTCGCGGCGGGTCCTCGCTCAGTGCTGGAGACAGCACGATATCCAGCTGCTCCATCGAACGACCGATCGCTTGGGCAGCTTTGACCATGGCCAGCCGTGCGCGGAGATGATCCAAGGCCGACAGCCGCTCGGCACGCCCCAGGAACGCCCATGTCATTGGCTCAAGTTCGTCCTCCTTGGGGTCTCGGCCGAGCTGGGCGGCGCGTTCCCTCACGAGGTGGAGGAGGTCCACCGTCCACAGATCGTCGAACCATGGACCGCCTTGAGCCTCGAGCGGGTAGCGATAGGGCACCACCTGATGACCGAGCCCTTCCAAGAGCAGAGCCGCCCGTTCAACCGCTTCGACCTGAGCCGCGCCCGCTCGACGCCCCAGAGCGTCCGCCACGGTCATGCCAATGCGTAAGGATGACACCGCATTCTTGAGTCCGGCCAGGAAGCCGCCGGGCGGGAGCTCACGACCAAGCCGCGTTCCAGTATCTGGACCGGCGGTGATATCAAGCGCAGCGGCGCTGTCCCGTACACTGCGTGCCAGCACATGGTCGGCGTCGAGCCCGCCCGCGATCTCCTCCCAATGCGGCCCGAGCGGGTTGAGTCCGACCGAGGGCTTGAAGCCGAAAACCCCGCAACATGCGGCGGGAATACGTATGGAGCCGCCAAGGTCCGTGCCATGTGCAATAGGAACCATCCCCGCAGCAACAGCAGCGGCGGCTCCTCCACTCGATCCACCCACTGTCAAATCATTATCCCAGGGGTTCCGGGTCGGTCCGTAGGCCAACGGCTCGGTCGTAAAGTCACCCGCAAACTCGGGCGTGTTGGTGCTACCAAGGATGACGAGCCCTGCCCGCCGCCAGCGACGCACCATGGTGCTATCGCCGCCTGGACGCGCATCTGCAAAGAAGCTCGAAGCAAAGCGGGTGGGCAAATCGTCCGAGAAGAGATTCACATCCTTCAGGAGCAGCGGGACGCCCCAAAGGGGCCCTGCATCTTCGGGACGGTACTTGTCCATGACTGCGGCCTCGTCGCGCGCGGCATCGAAGCGCTCTGCGATCACAGCGTTGAGACGCGGGTTGAGCAGCTCAATACGGGCGATCGCCGCATCTACGGTCTCCCGCACGGAGCATTGCCTTTGAGCGATCAGAGCAGCCAAAGCCAAACCGTCGCGGGACACATCGTCGTCAGAGGTCACAGCAGGTCCCTGGTGTCTAAAGTCGTCGAACGGCAGGGTCGGAGTCAGTGAAGACTAAAATCGATCACTTGACGTCCATTCACCCGCCCTGCCTCGAGTGCGTCCAACGCCGCGTTCACGTCCTCAAGCCGGACCGAAGTTAGCTCCGAAACGAAGGGCTCCCTCGCATGCATCCGCAGCAGTTCCTGAAGCTCAAGGCGAGTCCCAACGCTTGTTCCTGTGATCTCCACTCCCGTAAGCGTCAGCCAGTCCTGGCTCACCGGCACTGGCTCTGCCACCAGAGCCGCTGCCACAATGCGGCCGAGCGGTCGAACGGATGCGAGCATGGCGGGCCAGGTCGCCGACGTGGGCGCAAAGTTGATGACAGCATCAACCCCGCCTGCTGCTTGGATTTCCTCTCCGGTGCCGAGGCCAGCGATCATGACGTGATCCGCTCCGGAGCGCCTCGCCTGCTCGAGCTTTGCTTCGCTCACGTCCACCGCAAATACTTCTGCGCCGGCACGGCAGGCGATCTGGATTGCGTATAGTCCCAAACCGCCACAGCCAAAGATCGCAACGCGCGAGCCCGGTCGGAGGCGCGCCCGCTTGACGCCGCCATAGGCCGTGAGCCCAGCACACATCAGAGGGGCTACGGCAACCGGGTCCAGGTGATCGGGAACGCGCGCAACGAAGGCAGCATCGGCCAGCATGTACTCGGCATAAGCACCATGAACGGTGAAGCCGTTCGCGCGCTGGACTTGACAG
>JALYFY010000803.1 GCA_030777385.1 Pseudomonadota bacterium
GCCGATCCTGGTCTTCGAGCCCTCCGGCGGCCATCCGAAACTGGATGTTTACATGAAGGGGCTAAAGGATCATGGAATTGTGCATCCTTTCGAGGGGCGTCTTGTAGGACGGCCCTATCAACCACTAAATTCAACACCCAAGGTCGCGCAGGCCATCGCCGAAGGCTTTAGCCGTCACCGCCGTGCCCTTGGTTTGCCGGACACCGCGTTTTTACTGGAGACCTCCTGATGGCCCACTCTCACGCCAAGCTCATCATCATCGGCTCGGGGCCAGCAGGCTATACGGCGGCGATCTACGCGGCGCGCGCCCTGCTCGAACCGGTGATGATCTCCGGCTTCCAGCCCGGCGGGCAGCTCATGATCACCACGGATGTGGAGAACTACCCGGGCTTTGCGGACGTGATCCAGGGACCCTGGCTCATGGAGCAGATGCGCCTCCAGGCGGAGCATGTGGGCACCCGCATGATCTCGGACCACATCACCAAGGTGGACCTGAGGCAACGCCCCTTCCGCCTAGAAGGCGACTCCGGCGAAACCTACACCTGCGACGCGCTGATCATCGCGACCGGCGCCCAGGCCCGCTGGCTGGGCCTGCCCTCCGAGGGCCAGTTCCAGGGCTTCGGCGTCTCCGCCTGCGCCACCTGCGACGGTTTCTTCTACCGGGGCAAGGAGGTCGTGGTGGTGGGCGGCGGCAACACGGCCGTCGAGGAGGCGCTCTACCTCGCCAACCTCGCCTCCAAGGTCAC
The DNA here is from genome assembly GCA_030777385.1 of Pseudomonadota bacterium. Lineage (GTDB taxonomy): Bacteria > Pseudomonadota > Alphaproteobacteria > Rhizobiales > Beijerinckiaceae > Microvirga. The sequence continues at coordinate 747 of JALYFY010000803.1, forward strand.
CCTGGTCCACCGCCGGGATAGCTTGCGCGCCGAGCGCATCCTGCAGGACCGGCTGTTCAAGCATCCCAAGGTGGAGGTGGTCTGGAACGCGGCGGTCGAGGAGATCTGCGGCACCGAAAATCCATCCTCCGTCACCCATGTCCGGCTCAAGAACCTCGTCTCGGGCGAGACCTCCGACCTCAAGACCGACGGCGTGTTCATCGCCATCGGCCACAAGCCGTCGACCGAGCTCTTCACGGGCCAGATCGACATGAAGTCCGGCGGCTACATCCAGACGAAGGGCGGCACGACCGAGACCAACATCCCCGGCGTTTTCGCCGCCGGCGACGTGACGGACGACGTTTATCGCCAGGCCGTCACCTCGGCAGGCATGGGGTGCATGGCAGCCTTGGATGCGGAGCGCTATCTGGCAGCCCTGGAGTCCGCCCAAGAGGCCGCCGAATAAGGTTTATTAACAACCCGTTAGCCCTCGGGCCGAATTCCTGTTGCATCGGGCCGCCGGCTCATCAGAGATAAGGTGCCCCGCGTCAGGAGCATGCGGGGCATCAGGGGAACGCCGTGGACTGGGACAAAATCCGGATTTTCTATACGGTCGCCGAAGCGGGCAGCTTCACGCGCGCCGGTGACGATCTGGGCCTGAGCCAGTCCGCCGTCAGCCGCCAGATCAGCGCTCTCGAGCGCGAGTTGAAGGCCCCCCTTTTCCACCGCCATGCAAGAGGCCTGATCCTGACCGAGCAGGGGGACCTGCTGTTCAGGGCCGCCCGCGACATGCGCATGCGGCTGGAGACCACCAAGGCGCGTCTCGTGGAAACCAGCGAGCGGCCCTCGGGCGAGCTGAAGGTGACGACGACGGTCGGCCTCGGCTCCATCTGGCTGGCGCAGCGCATCGGGGAGTTCCTGGATCTCTATCCGGATGTGCGCGTCGAGCTGATCCTCACCAACGAAGAGCTGGACCTTGCCATGCGCGAGGCCGACGTGGCGATCCGCCTGCGCCGGCCGGCCCAGCCGGACCTGATCCAGCGCCGCCTCTTCACGGTGCATTTCCACGTCTATGCCTCGACCGATTACCTGAAGCGGTTCAACGAGCCCAAGACCCTGGAAGACTTGGACGAGCACCGCATCGTTTCCTTCGGCGGAGACCAGCCGTCCTATCTGATGGCCATGCACTGGCTCTCGACGGCAGGGCGCGAGGGGCGCGAGCCGCGCCAGTACCATTATGTGGTCAACAACATCACGGCGCTCAAGCTCGCGGTCGAGACCGGCGCCGGCATTGCCGTGCTGCCGGATTACGCGGTGGTGGGCAATCCCGACCTCGTCCAGATCCTGCGGGATGTGGAGATGCCGTCCCTCGACAGCTACCTCGTCTATGCCGAGGAAATGCGCTCTGTCGCGCGCGTGCAGGCTTTCCGCGATTTCCTGATCTCGAAAGCCCAGCGCTGGACGTTCTGAGCCTCACAGCTCCTGCCAAGCTCGATAGCTGATGGGATTCTTGTCGCCCATATGACACGAGCCATGCGCTCAGCGCAGCCCTTTTATGAGGCATGCTGCATTGCATTGAGGCGTGATGCAGTCGATATGAGCAGCGGCTGATTTCAACGCGGTATCGCTATCTTCCTCCCGGCGATGCCGTGTCGGCCGTTCCCTCTGGAAGGTTTTGACTTTTTGTCGGACCTCTACTTCATGCCGGGCCTTTGGCCCGGCTTTTTTCTTTTCTGGACCGGACAGCAGCCTCAGCGGGATTGAGCCTGCTCGACTTCCTCCTTCAGCGCGCGCCGCAGAACCTTGCCCACATTGGTCTTCGGCAGGGCCTCCCGGAATTCGATCCGGCGCGGCACCTTGTAGCCCGTCAGGTTCTCCCGGCAGAACTGGCGCAGGTCATCCGCCGTGAGGCTGGGAT
>JALYFY010000804.1 GCA_030777385.1 Pseudomonadota bacterium
CCAACCCTGACGGGATTGGTGCGGGCGGAGGGACTCGAACCCCCACAACTTTCGTCGCTGGAACCTAAATCCAGTGCGTCTACCAATTCCGCCACGCCCGCACGGGAGCGGCGCGCGAAAACACGCCCCTCTTCCGGGACGCGGCTCTATAGCATGGTTGACGAAGTGTGCATCAAAAAAGTTCGTGTACGCTCGAACAGCAACCAAACTTGGCCGTTCACGTTCAAGGTTGTACCCCTACGGACCATCCAAAAGCCCAAAACGAGCCCTTCGCATGATCACCCGCCGCGCCGTCACCGCCGGCCTTGCCACGACCCTGGTCGGCCTTTCCCAGCGGGGTTGGGCTCAGACGCCAGCTGCCCCTGAGAAGGCCGGCAATGCCACCGACCCGGTTCTGACGGCCAAGCCCACTCTCTTGAAGCTTCGTCCGGACGCAGCCGCAGAAGCGGAAGCCTGGACCTTCAATGGCACGCTGAGCCCTGCCGTGAGGATCAAGCAGGGCGCGGAGCTGCGTCTGACCCTGCGGAACGAAACCGCCCTGCCCCTGTCGCTGCATTTCCACGGGGTGCGCGGCCCGAACGCGATGGACGGTGTGGGTGGCCTGACCCAGCCTCCCGTGGCCTCGGGGCAAGCCCATGAATATCGCTTCACGCCTCCCGATGCCGGAACCTTCCTGATCCGCCCATGCGTGCTGGGCGGGAGCGCCGAGCCCCTGGAGCGGGGCCTGTCAGGGCTGCTGATCGTGGAAGAAGGCAACCCTCCCCAGGTCGATCAGGACGTCGCCCTGCTGGTGGACGACTGGCGCCTTAACGACGACGGATCACTCGCGCCTTTCGAGAAAACCGCAGACCCTGCCCCCGCCGGGCGGCTCGGGAGCTGGCTCAGCGTCAACGGACAGGCGACGCCGCAGCGGATCGAAGCGCCTCCCGGCGGACGCCTGCGCCTGCGTCTTGCCAACACCTGCAACGCACGGGTCATGCGCCTGCGCTTCGACGGCCTGAAAGCCTATGTGATCGCCATCGACGGGCAGCCGACCAGCACCTTCGAGCCGCTGAAAGCCTCCCTGCCCTTCGCACCCGGCACCCGTTACGACCTCCTGGTCGACCTTGCCCCGGAGGCGGACGCCAAAGGCGCCGTGATGGCCCTGATCGGGGACGGGATGCCTCTGGTCGAGATCGTTACAGTTGGAGACAAGCGCCCAGCGCTGCCCCCCATCGCTCCGCTGCCGCAGAACACGAAGCTGCCTGAGACCATCAAGCTTCAGAACGCCACCCGCAAGGACGTGGTCATCAAGGGAGATCCAAAGGCGCCGAAGGCCCCCTGGACGGTCAACGGGGCGGTGGGCAGCCCCTCGGGCGCTCCCCTGATCAAGGTGAAGCGGGGCAGCCCTGTCGTGCTGACGCTCACGAACCAGACCGCGTTCGTTCAGCCGATGCACCTGCACGGCCATGTCTTCCGGCTGCTGCATGGCCTCGACGACGGGTGGGAGCCCTATTTCCTGGATACGGTGCAGGTACCTGAGAACAAGACGATCCGGATCGCCTTCGTGGCCGACAATCCCGGCAAGTGGCTCCTGGCTTCGACGGTGACGGAGCGCTTCGATGCTGGCCTGTGGACCTGGGTCGAGGTTACCTGAGCAGATCGCGCAGGACGCCCGGCACCAACTCCGCCAAGTCCTCGGCAATGAGTCCGGGCCCGAAGACCGCCCCGGCCTCCGCATGAATCCACACCCCGGCGCAGGCCGCCTCGAAAGCCGGCACGCCCTGCGCCATCAGCCCGGCGACGAGCCCACACAGCGTGTCGCCCGAACCGGCCGTCGCCAGATATGGCGTGCCGTTCTCGTTGATCGCCGCCCGGCCGTCGGGCGCGGCGATCACCGTATCGGCCCCCTTCAGCACCATCACGGCCCCGGTATAGGCGGCAGCACGCCGGGTCCGCTCGACTTTCGATTCAGGATCAAGGATTTCGGGATGGTCCTTGAACAGGCGGCTGAACTCGCCGCCGTGGGGCGTGAGCACCGTCGGCGCATACCGGAAGGCTCCGCGAAATTCCGAGGCCATCCCCTCGAAGGAGGTTAGTGCATCGGCATCGAGGACGAGGCTGCGCCGCGCTCCGACCGCAACCGCCACCATGGCCCGGGTGCCCGAATGGATGCCCAGCGCCGGCCCCAGGACCAGGGCATTGAAGCGCGGATCCTGGAGAATGGCGTGAAGCCCTTCCGGCCCGTCGCAGCCGCGCAGCATGACCGCCGTGAGATGGGCCGCATTGACCCCGATGGCCTCCGGCGGCGATGCCACCGTGACGAGGCCGGAGCCGATGCGAAGAGCGGCCCTGGCGGCCAACCGGGCAGCCCCCGTGCGGGTGGCGCCGCCTGAGGCCACCAGGGTATGACCGCGTTCATATTTGTGAGACATCAACCCGGGCCTCGGCAGTTCATGCAGCCACAGGGGTGGATGATTGGCAAAAAGGCTTCCGCCTTTCGCGGCCAGGATGTCCCGGCCGATCCCGATATCCGCTACCTCGACCGCGCCGCCGAAGGCCCGTCCCGGCATCAGGAGGTGGCAGGGCTTCCGGGCCGCGAAGGTCACGGTGCCCGTGGCCTGAACCGCAATGCCTCTGACCTCGCCGGTGCCGCCGTCGATTCCCGATGGCAGATCGACGGCCAGGATCGGCTTGCCCGAACCGTTCATGCGCTCCACCACGAGCCGGGCCGCTCCCTCGAGGTCGCGGGTGAGGCCAGTGCCGAACAGGGCATCGACGATCAGGTCCGCCTCATGAAAAGAAGCATCCTCGGCTGGAGCAATCTCACCCTTCCAGTCCTTTGCAGCCTCGACGGCGTCTCCCGTCAGACGATCGAGGCTCCCCAGAAATCCGAGACTGACGCGATAGCCGCGCTCGGCCAGGATCGCCGCTGCGATAAAGCCATCGCCTCCATTCTGACCTGGACCCGCCGCAACCGCGATCCTTCCGCCCATGGCGACTAATTTTTCGGCAGCATCGGCCACGGCGCGTCCCGCGCGCCGCATGAGCTCAAGGCCCGGAATGCCGCTTGCGATGGCCTGTTGGTCGGCCAGCTTCATCTCGGAGGGGGTCAGAACGAGTTCAGGGGCTGTCATAGGAGCAAAATAGGCCCACTTTCAGCGTTTTGGTGACGTTTTCCGCAACTGCACAAACTTTGATCACGATATGCCCATCAAGTCGGCAAAATGAACTGCTTTGAGCTGATGAGGCCATGGAAGGCACCCCATGCTGGTGCTAAAAGCAGCAAAACCTCGAACCAAACGGTTGTCCGGATGAAGAAGATCGAAGCCATCATCAAGCCTTTCAAGCTCGATGAAGTCAAAGAAGCTCTCCAGGAAGTTGGCCTTCAAGGCATTACCGTTATCGAGGCCAAAGGTTTCGGCCGCCAGAAGGGCCATACCGAGCTCTACCGTGGGGCGGAGTACGTGGTGGACTTTCTGCCGAAGGTGAAGCTCGAGATCGTGCTCAACGACGACATGGCCGACGCCGCCATCGAGGCCATCCGCAAGGCGGCCCAGACCGGCCGCATCGGCGACGGCAAGATTTTCGTTTCGACGGTCGAAGAGGCCGTTCGCATCCGCACGGGCGAGACCGGATCCGACGCGATCTGATCCCGCTTTTCCAGGCCAAGGCTTTAGAGCCAAGGACTACTCTCAAGGGCAGAAGAGGACGAGACGACATGCAGACCGCCAAGGATGTGCTCAAGGCGATCAAAGATAACGACGTTCAATACGTCGATTTCCGTTTCACGGATCCGCGCGGCAAGTGGCAGCACGTGACCTTCGACGTCTCGATGGTCGACGAAGATATGTTCGCCGACGGCATCATGTTCGACGGCTCGTCGATCGCCGGCTGGAAGGCGATCAACGAATCCGACATGACCCTCATGCCCGACCCGACGACGGCCCAGATGGACCCGTTCTTCTCGGCGTCCACCATGACGATCAACTGCGACATCCTGGAGCCGGCAACGGGCGAGCCCTACAACCGCGACCCGCGCGGCATTGCCAAGAAGGCCGAGGCCTACCTCAAGTCGACG
>JALYFY010000805.1 GCA_030777385.1 Pseudomonadota bacterium
CCAGAGGGGCAAGGGTAGGACATGGAAATTTTTGTGCAGCAGCTCATCAATGGGCTGACTCTGGGGTCGATCTACGGCCTCATCGCCATCGGCTACACGATGGTCTTCGGCATCATCGGCATGGTGAACTTCGCCCACGGCGACGTCTTCATGCTCTCCGCTTTCATCTCGCTCATCTTCTTCCTGATCCTGACCGCCTGGCTCGGGATCTCCTCCGTCGCGCTGGCGCTCCTCATCGTGCTCGTCATCGCCATGGTCCTCACCTCCCTGTGGGGATGGGCCATCGAGCGCATCGCCTACCGGCCCCTGCGCGGCTCCTTCCGGCTCGCGCCCCTGATCTCGGCCATCGGCGTCTCGATCTTCCTGTCCAACTTCGTCCAGGTTGCCCAAGGCGCCCGCAACAAGCCGACCCCTCCCATGGTCCAGGACGTGATCGTGTTGTTCCAGGGAGCAAGCGGCTACAATGTTGCTCTCTCCTACAAGCAGGTCATCATCATGGCGGTCACCGCCGTGCTGCTGACGATCTTCTGGTACCTCGTCCAGAAGACATCCCTCGGCCGCGCCCAGCGCGCCTGCGAGCAGGACCGCAAGATGGCGGCGCTGCTCGGCATCAACGTGGACCGGACGATCTCGCTGACCTTCGTGATCGGCGCGGCCCTCGCGTCGGTCGCGGGCACCATGTACCTGCTGTATTATGGGGTGGTGAGCTTCAACGACGGCTTCGTGCCGGGCGTGAAAGCGTTTACGGCAGCGGTTCTGGGCGGCATCGGCTCCCTGCCGGGCGCCGTTCTGGGCGGGCTGATCATCGGCCTCATCGAGACCTTCTGGTCAGCCTACTTCTCCATCGAGTACAAGGACGTAGCCGCGTTCTCGATCCTCGCCATCGTGTTGATCTTCATGCCTTCCGGTATTCTCGGGCGGCCTGAGGTCGAGAAGGTTTAAGGAGCCAAGAGCATGACCGCTCCTTCCATCACCACCACCGCCCAGACGCAAACGGTGTCGAGAAACTTCGATCTGGCCGCAGCCTTCAAGGATGCGGGCAAGACGGCCCTGATCATGCTGGGCCTCTCCATCCCGATCCTTTCCTACAAGACGGACCAGTCTGGCGCCGATCTCTTCCTTACGCCCCGCTGGGGCCTGGTCCTGATCGTTTGCGCCATCGTCTTCGGGCTGCGCCTCCTGATCCACGCCTTCACGGCATCCCGGTCCTACGCCAAGGCAACCCCGACGGCCCGGCAGGCGACCGAGCCTGTCCATGCGATGCCGAGCGCCTTCCAGAAGGCATCCCGCTTCGGCATCCCGTTCTTCCTCGGGATCGCCCTGGCCTTTCCGCTCCTGATCTACCTAATCCAGGGCGGTTTGACCGAGTCCCGCTACTGGGTCGATCTCGGCATCCTGATCCTCACCTATGTGATGCTCGGATGGGGCCTGAACATCGTGGTTGGCCTGGCCGGCCTCCTCGATCTCGGCTACGTCGCCTTCTACGCGGTCGGCGCCTACACCTACGCCCTGCTCTCGACGACCTTCGGGTTGTCGTTCTGGATCTGCCTGCCGCTCGCCGGCATCCTGGCTGCCTTCTGGGGCATGATCTTAGGGTTTCCGGTGCTGCGCCTGCGCGGCGACTATCTGGCCATCGTGACCCTTGCCTTCGGCGAGATCATCCGCCTTGTTCTCATCAACTGGGTGGACCTGACCAATGGCGGCGCCGGCATCTCCTCGATCCCGCGCGCGACCTTCTTCGGCATCCCGTTCACGGCGGGCGAAGACGGGTTTGCGGCGACCTTCGGGCTCGAGTTCAACAGCATGCACCGGATGATCTTCTTCTACTATCTCATCCTGGCGCTCGCCCTGCTCACCAACTTCGTCACCATGCGCCTGCGCAAGCTGCCCGTGGGACGCGCCTGGGAGGCGCTGCGCGAGGACGAGATCGCCTGCCGGTCGCTGGGCATCAACACCACCAACACCAAGCTCACGGCCTTTGCGCTCGGTGCCATGTTCGGCGGCTTCGCGGGCTCGTTCTTCGCGGTCCGCCAGGGCTTCGTGTCTCCGGAAAGCTTCAACTTCCTGGAATCGGCGATCATCCTGGCCATCGTGGTGCTCGGCGGCATGGGCTCGCAGATCGGCGTGGCCATTTCGGCCATCGTGCTGGTCGGCGGCCCCGAGGTTCTGCGCAATCTCACCTTCCTCCAATCGGTCTTCGGCACGGGTTTCGACCCGAACGAATACCGCCTGCTGCTCTTCGGAGCCGGTATGGTGGCGATGATGGTCTGGCGTCCGCGGGGACTGATCTCGGAACGTGAACCCTCGGTGATCTTGAAAGAGCGCAAGGCCATTTCCGGCTCGCTCGTGAAGGAAGGACACGGCTAATGCGCTGGCTGCAGGATCCCATCCTCGACGTACAGCATCTCACGATGCGCTTCGGCGGCCTGGTGGCCGTCAACGACCTCTCCTTCCGGGCCGGGCGCGGCGACATCACCGCCCTTATCGGCCCCAACGGAGCGGGCAAGACCACCGTCTTCAACTGCATCACCGGCTTCTACAAGCCGACCGAGGGCATGGTGGGGCTGCGCAAGCCCGACGGCTCGCAGCTGCTGCTGGAGCGGCTGCCGGGCTACGACATCAACTGGAAGGGCAAGGTTGCCCGCACCTTCCAGAACATCCGCCTGTTCTCCGGCATGACCGTGCTCGAGAACCTGCTGGTGGCCC
>JALYFY010000806.1 GCA_030777385.1 Pseudomonadota bacterium
CAGAACGTCAAATCAGCTCTTGCAATGTGGGAGCCATCCACAGAAGACATTCGGTCTACTTCGCAAATGTGCCAGGAGCGGCCATTCGCAATCATCCGGATCTGCGGCACACCGTCAGTGAAAGGCATTGCCGAAATGAAAAAGCCCAGGCTCCGGGGCGAACGGACAGGATGCCTTCGCATCTCTGCCTCGCGCACTACAGGCCTGGGCTGATCGGCTACCAGACGGGCGCTCGCATCGTCAGGCAAGCGCAGGAACAGACCGAACCGGAGTACATCCGTCCGTGCACGGTCTCATCGAAGCTGGCGGTGACGCCCGTCGCTTCGAAGTCCACATACGATGTCCGCTGGGGTAAACCTGATATGGGGATTGAAATACAATTCGCAAGGGTCACGGAGGCAGGGCAACCAGAATGACGACAGTAATGCTCGTCGGAGCGACAGGCCTGGTCGGCGGGGCAGTCCTGCGGCAGGCGCAGAGTGATACCCGCGTGGACCGGATCGTCGCCCCGACCCGGCGCGAACTGCCGCCCCATCCGAAACTCGAAAACCCACTGGTTGATTTCGAGCACCTGCCGGCCGATGCGCCGTGGTGGGCCGTAGACAGCGTGATCTGCACCTTGGGAACCACGATCCGCAAGGCAGGCTCGCAGGAGGCCTTCCGCCGGGTTGACTACGACTACCCACTCGCCGTCGCGCGGCTCGCCCGGCAGCACGGTGCGCAAGCTTTTGCCCTGAACTCAGCAACAGGAGCCGATCCCGGATCACGCTTCTTCTACAACCGGGTCAAAGGCGAGGTGGAGGAGGCGCTTCGGGCTGTGGAGTTCCCATCCTTGACCATCGTGCGTCCTGCCCTGATCGGTGGCGACCGGGACGAGTTCCGGCCCGCGGAGTTCGTGGCCATGCGGGTCTTGCGACTGGCCGAACCACTTCTACCCCGCCGCTATCGCATCGTGCCGCACGAGCACATAGCTAGGGTTCTGCTGGAGGCGGCGGTCACCGCCCCGCGCGGGGAACACATTGTCGAGTCCGACACCATCATCTGAGGGGCGACGCGGACAAGGCGCATGGATCGCTACTTCACCCGGGCAATTCCAATGTCCATACGGTTCGAGGATGATCTGCGAGAAGGCGCTTGACCTTCCCATGATGGGAAGGTGCACCGTATGCACATTGTCAATGCCAACCGGAGTTCAGACCATGTGCGGATGCAGCACCCACCAAGCTCAGTCGAGCACCACTACGGAGCGCGATCCCACGGCCGTGATCCTCAAGGTCGAGGACATGACCTGCGGGCACTGCGCCAGCACGATCACCAAGGCCATCGAGGCTGGGCTGCCAGATACCCGCGTGCAGGCGGATCCGGCCACCAAGCTCGTCTCAATCCAAGGCACGCAAGACGTCGCCAAGGTCGAGGCTCTGATCACCGGTGCCGGCTACACCCCATCTATTCCGGCGCTCGGATAAGCGCAGGCGGGATCCTGGCCTCGCCAGATCCCGCTGGCTGCCACAATCAAGGACCCGGACCATGCACCGCCTCCAGGCATACAACCTCTTCCACATCCCAAAGATGATGTGCGACCGCTGCGTCACCGCCCTGACCAGCGCCCTGCACGCCTTAGACGGGGTTGCCCGTGTCGAGGCCGACCTGATGGCGCGGACGGTTCGGGTCGTCTCACGGCATTACGAGTCCGCACCCCTGCGAACCCTGCGCGAGGCCGGCTTTGACGCCGAGCCTGTCCTGCAACCTCTCGGCTAAGGAGATCGTCATGCAGACCCACGCTCATCACCACCATGCCCATCACGATCACCAGGGTCACCACGGCTCACAGGCCGCTGCCCCGAGCCTCAACCGGGTAGCCTTCAGTGCCACCGTCCACTGCCTCACGGGCTGTGCCATAGGCGAGGTGCTCGGCATGGTCATCGGCACCGCCCTGGGCTGGGGCACTGGCGCGACCATCGCGCTCGCGGTCGCACTTGCTTTCCTGTTCGGCTACGCGCTGACGATGCTGCCGCTCCTGCGCAGCGGCATGGCGTTCGGCACCGCGGTCGGCCTCGCCTTCGCCTCGGACACCGCCTCGATCACCCTCATGGAGATCGTCGATAATGCCATCATGCTGGTGATCCCAGGCGCCATGGACGCCCCGCTGTCGAGCCCGCTCTTCTGGGGCAGCCTTGCGGTCGCCCTCGTGATCGCCGGCGCGTTCGCCTTCCCGCTCAACCGCTGGCTCATCGCCCGCGGGCGGGGGCATGCCATCGTCCACGCTCATCACTGAAGGAGGCAGGTCATGCGTGCTCTTCCGATAATCCTGGCGGCCACAGCATTGGCCCTCTCGCCGGCCTCCATGGCGTGGGCAGACCCGGGCCATGTCGGCCATGACCACACTGTGGAAGCGACCTACGGACGCCCCGGTGATCCTGCGAAGGGTGGCCGCGTTGTCCAGGTTGTCATGACGGAGACGGACAGCGGGATGGCGTTCACGCCAGCGCGCGTCGAGATCCGGCAAGGCGAGCAGATCCAGTTCATCCTGCGCAACGGCGGCGAGCTCGACCATGAGCTCGTCATCGGAACCGTTGAGGCGAACCGCCAGCATGCGGAGGCCATGGCTGCCCATCCCGAC
>JALYFY010000807.1 GCA_030777385.1 Pseudomonadota bacterium
CGCACGTCGTATCCGGCCTTCAGCATGGCCGGGAAGGCGAGCAGGCCCATGAGCGTCACCACGGCGCCGACGATGCCTGTTGCGGTGGCAAACAGCGCGCAGGTCAGAAGCGTTGCGACCGCAAGCGAACCGGGCAGGCCGCCGATGGCGATCTGGATCGAGTAGAACAGCCGGTCGAGAATGTTCGCCCGCTCGATGATGTAGCCCATGAAGACGAAGAGCGGGATGGCAACGAGCGTATCGTTCGTCATCACCGAATAGGCCCGCTGCACCACAAGCGCGAACACGATGTCGCCCATGGCGAAGTAGCCGAAGCCGAAGCCTAAGGCCATCAGCGTGAACGCGATGGGAAATCCGAACATGATGAACACGACGAACAGGCCGAGCATCACCACGCCCAGTTCAGGGTTCCCCAGCCCCAATGACGCCAGCATCAGATGATCCCCTTCGTAAGGCCTTGTTGTTCGGCTTGTTCGAGAATGAGTTTTTCGGTTTCCTCGACGTCATGGAGCCGTTGCGGCCACTCCCCCGTGCGCAGGCAATGGATGCAGCGGATGACCTCCGCGACGCCTTGGACGGTCATCAGGATTCCCACGGCAGGAATGAGCGCCTTGAACGGGTAAATCGGCGGACCGTTCGGCGAGTTCATGGAATGCTCGTTCATCAGATAGGACATCTGCGAGAACGGGATTCCTGCATAGACGAGGGCGAGAATGCCGGGAAAGAAGAAGAGGAAGTACAGCAGGAGATCCAATCCCGCCTGCCTTCGCGGCCGCCAGTTGCGATAGAGAAAGTCGCCTCGCACATGGCTGTTGCGGGCCAGCGCATAGGGGCCTGCCACCATGAAGAGCAGTCCGTAGAGCATGTAGCTTGCGTCGAACGCCCATTCGGTCGGCGCCCGCAGCACATAGCGGGAGAACACCTCGTAGCAGACCGCGAAGGTCAGAGCGAGGATCGCCCAGCTCACGGTCTTCCCGATGAAGGTATTGATCCGGTCGATGAGATAGACGAAGCGCATGAATCGAAGCCCTTGCTGTCGGAGCCTTTGGGACGTGTCGAGAGGATGGCGCTTGGCGCCATCCCTGTTGCTGGGGCGGGCTTTCCGGAGCCTAGCTCGTAAAGGGCCAGCAGCCTCTTGCCGTCATCACCGGCCTTGTGCCGGTGATCCCGATCCGTGAAGCGCCGCGCTTCTCAAGATCGGGATGGCCGGGACAAGGCCGGTGATGACGGCAAGGGGCGCTCATAATGAGCCAGCCTCTCAGAGTGAGGCCGGCTTGCGCGCCATTCCTCAAGCAGGCTTGAAGAAGTGGTCGTAGGCCATGTCGCGCGAGGGTTCGTTCAGGCGCTCATAGGCATAGGTGCGCTGGACCCAGGCCTTCTGGCTGTCGATCACCTTCTTGAAGAACGGATCTTTCGAGAATTCGTCGATGACCTTGTTCCAGGCATCGAGCTGAACCTTCAACACGGAGTCCGGCGTCTTCTTGATGGCGACGCCCCGTGCGCGGATCGCTTCGAGATCCTTCGAGTACCGGTCGAGAGCCTTCCAGGACATGTCGGCGGATTCAGCTTCGGCGGCATACTTGATGATCGCCTTCAATTCGGCCGGAAGCGCATCGTACTTGGCCTTGTTGAAGATGAGCTCGAAGGTCTCGCCGGACTGGTGGTAGCTCTGGAGCATGAGGTTCTTCGACACGTCCGGGAAGCCGAGCACCAGATCCGAGGACGGGTTGTTGAACTCCGCGCCGTCGATCACGCCGCGCTCGAGAGCAGGCACGATCTCGCCGCCCGCCAGGATGGTCACGGCTGCGCCGAGCTGGCGGTTCAGGTCGGCGGCGAGCCCAACGGTGCGGTACTTCAGCCCCTTGAAGGCATCCGCCGATGTGACCTCGCTCTTGAACCAGCCGAGCGGCTGGGCCGGCATGGGTCCGGACAGGAAGCCGACGATGTTGAGCTTCAGGACCTGCTGCTGCAGCTCGTTGTAGAGATCGTAGCCGCCGCCGTAGTTCATCCAGCCGAGGAACGAGTTGGCGTTCCAGCCGAAGGATGGACCGGTGCCGAACAGCGCGAAGGCCTTGTTCTTGCCGTACCAATAGGCCGCAACGCCGTGGCCGCCGTCGAGAATGCCGGCATGCACCGCATCCTGCAGCTGGAAGGCGGGCACCACCGCGCCGGAGGCGAGAACGTCGAGCTTCAGGCGTCCGCCCGACATGTCGTTCACGCGCTTGGCGAAGTCGTTGCAGAATTCGTGGAAGATGTCCCGATTGGGCCAAGTGGACTGGAATTTCCAGGTTGCCGTCTGGGCTCGCGATACTTGGGGCGCTGCAACCGTTCCGGCAGCGGCAAGACCTGTCACCTGCAGAAAACGACGGCGCGAATGCTTGGACCCCTCGGAAGTCTTCGACTCCGGGTTCTTATCTTTCTTCATGGCTTCCTCCGGTGCCCCCTCATTGTTGTGGAGGGTCGCGTTTTCTTAAATTCGAACGCGTTATTCCTCCATCGATGGTGCGTCATTTTGGTAAGGGGTGCAAGTGGCGTCAAATGAAGCCTGGTACATCCTATCGTCCAAGACTGCTTTTACTTTCGCGCATCATGCGGATGCTACGACGATAGTCGTAGAGGGCTCGCAGCCGCCGGGTTTTCTTGAGCGCAGCGCTTTATAGTCTCCGTTCGGAACCAAGAGCCCGGGCGCCTGTTCATCACAATGGCTTCTGTCCCAAGGCGCTGGGATGGCTGCGGGAAAGGCTTGTGCCCTTCTCCTCACAACTCCGAACGGAGATTCACATGCGAAAAGCTCTTCTCTTGGCTGCTGGACTCGCTCTCCTGTCGACATCGGCGTGGAGCCAAGCCTCATCGCGAGATCGTGATGACTTCGATCGCGGAGGCTGGCGCGAAAGCCGCGATGAATGGGACCGGGATGGAGACCGCGACCAGGATAGACGGCGCGGCTCCAGAATGCGCGACGATGACGACCGCGATGACGATGACGACGATGCTCGCTCCGGACGCGGCGCTCGGTTCTTCCTGCGCAGCGGAGACACGCAGCTTCGCGCCGTCTGCGGCGATCGGGAATCCACGCAGGCTTGCGTGGATGCCGCCTTGCGGATGTTCGACAGATTGCAGACGCAGTCTGGAACGGCTGCCCGACCCTCAGGAACGCCGGCGCCCGGTTCTCCGCCGCCTCAGTAGACATTCCCGTTGAACAGGTTGGAGCAGTGAGGTCCGATCCCCACTGCTCCAGTTCTTAGTCTTCGCAGACGCGATACCGGCGAATGACAGGATCGCCGAAGCGATCCCTGGCCTCGCGCCGAACGTAGTAGCAGTCGCGGTCGCGTTCGCGCCAAACCCTGTCGCGGTCACGCCCGCGGCGGCCGCGATCCCAATCGCGATCCTCGTCGCGCCAGTCACGATCATCGTTGCGCCCGTCATTGCGCCAGTCGCGCCCGTCATTGCGCCAGTCGCGCCCATCATTGCGCCAGTCGCGCTCCTGCCGGTCACGCCCACCGTCCCAGTCACGATCCCGGTCCATCCTGGGCTGTGCAAGCGCGCTGCCGCTCATGCTGCCGACCAGGAGACAGCCTGCCAGCAGGGCAGACAGGTGCTTAAGCTTCGTCATGACGGCCTCCGAAGATGCAGGTGAACACGCAGGCCAACGCAGGTCGGATGGCGGCGTTCCTGATGGGCTGGCTCTTGAGAGAGTGATGAGACGCAGGCTTCCCTCCCCCTTGCTGGGAGGGAGTGCCGCGTAGCGGCCGGGTGGGGGTGGCGCGACCGGGTGAGGCTTCGACAGGAAATGCGCAGGTTCACCTCTCCCTCAGGG
>JALYFY010000808.1 GCA_030777385.1 Pseudomonadota bacterium
TCGCTTTCTCGGCGGAGCGCACGAGCACGGTGACGTCGTGCCCTCGCGCCACCGCTTGCCCGACGATCAGGCGGCCGGTGCCGCCGGTCGCGCCAAGGACCAGGATCTTCGGTTGGGCAGTCCGGAGGTTGTCGGATATGGAGTCTTGCATGATCGTGACCTCGAAAAGCGGGTCGCCTCGCAAGAGGCAGTCCCCTGGTTGACGTTGATAGTGACGGTCAGAGCCGGCCTTCGGCGAGCAGTTCACGGGTGCGCTTCAGCGTGGACAGCAGGGCGGCTTTGTAGCCCTTGTCGCCGTCGAACTGCGCCTGCTCGGCCTGCTCCTCGAGGCCATTCGGCTCTTTGCCGCGCAGGCCGAGGTAGCAGTAGAAGCGGAGCTGAAGCTCGCCCGCCTCGTCCACGAATATCTCGTTGATGATTGCGCCCTCCCGCGGACCGGTGGCCTGAAAGAACGTGACCTTGCTCTGCGGCTCGAGGGTGATGATCTCGCGCAGATCAGCGCCGCCGATCGTGGCTTCACGCACGAAGTGGGTCGCGCTCTCCTCCACGACATCGCATCGGGTGCAGAGACCAGACGGGAGGAACAGGCGGGCGTCGCGGGCTTTGAGTTCCAGACCAGCCCATGCCTGCGCGCGGGTCAGCCTGGTTTCGCTTTCCGGGTTCACCGGCACGGTGGCGGTCGAATAGATCATGATGATGTTCCTTCTCGTGAGTGTTGAATGCCGCTCAGCCGTCAGGCTGAAGTCGAAATCTCGGCGGCGAAGTCGCGGTAGGAGCGCAGGGGGCGGCCCAGGAGTGTGGTGAGACGCGCCACGTCGCCGGCCTCGGGGAGCATGCCATCGGTCAGGAAGCGCTCGGCCATCAGGCGCATGTCGTAGGCCATCCAGCTCGGCATGAACTGTCGTAGGTTCTGCTCGAACTCGGCGGTGTCATCGCCCTGATAGGCAATCGCGCGATCCAGCACCTCCGACCAGATCGCCGCAACATCGGCGCCCGTCAGCGTATCGGGACCAACGAGATTGATCCGGTCGAGCGGCAGCGGCCCGGGGGCCCGCTCGCGGCGGATGAGCTCGATGGCCGCGATCTCGCCGATGTCGCGGGCGTCGATCATGGCAAGCCCCTTGCTGCCGATCGGCATCGGGTAAACGCCATATCCGAGCAAGACGTCCTTGATCGTGAGGTCGTTGTTCATGAAGTAGGCCGGGCGCAGGATGGTAGCGTTCAAGCCCATCTGCTCGATCATCCTCTCGACACCGAACTTGCCGGCGAAGTGCGGCACGTTCACGTAGAGGTCGCTGTGGATCACGGAGAGGTAGACGATCCGCTCGACACGGGCCTCGCGGGCAACGTTAAGGGAGATCAGCGCCTGCGTGACTTCATCCGGCGTCACGGCGTTGAGCAGGAACAGGGTGGAGACACCTGTGAAAGCCTTGCGGAGGGAGTCGATGTCGAGCAGGTCGCCCTGCATGACAGTTACGCCTGCAGGGAAGTTGGCCTTGGCAGGATCGCGGACGAGAGCGCGCACATCGGCGCCGCGCTGCGTGAGCTGTTCGACAACCTGGCGGCCGATGGTGCCTGTTGCGCCGGTAACGAGGATGGTCATGGGGATCACTCCAGTTTGGGTCAGAAGACACCCTGGAAAATGAGTGATCCACATTCGTGGCGATAGCCGCTATATTTGGACAGACCGTCTCATACGTGGAACGCATATGGATCTTCTTGCTCTCGCTGACTTCAACCTCGTCGCTCGGCACGGGGGCTTCGGTAAGGCCGCCCGCGCTGCTGGTCGTCCGAAGGCGACCCTGTCCCGCCGCGTGGCGGAGCTTGAGGCCACCCTGGACCTGCGTCTGTTCGAGCGCGGGGCGCGCGCGCTGAAGCTCACCGAGGAAGGGCGAGCACTCTTTGAACGAGCGGGGGCATTGCTGACGGAGTTGGACGAGACTGCGGCAGCGATCGCTTCGGGTGGGGCTAGGCCGCGGGGCAGGTTGCGGGTTAGTGCGCCACTGCTCTTCTCCCAGACGGCCATGGGTAAGCTCGCAGCCGGGTTCGCCCTGAAATATCCGGAGGTCCGGCTTGAGGTTACGACAGAAGACAGGACCGTCGACATGATCGAGGAAGGTTATGACTTGGTCATTCGGGTCAACCCCGCTCCGGATGAGAGCCTTGTCGGACGAGTTTTTCTGCGTGACCGGCTGGTGGTTGTGGCAAGTCCTAACCTTGCCCGGACAGCGGGGGAGCTGGTTCCGGCCGTCGTGCGTTCGACAGCCGATCGAAGGGCTTGGGACGTAAAGAGCCCAGCCGGCCGATCGACTATCGCAACTGAGCCAGTCCTTGCGCTGTCATCGCTCATCATGGTCCGGGATGCGGTACGAGCCGGCGTCGGCGCGGGACGCCTGCCCGTATCGCTCGTGAGCCATGATCTGTCGAATGGAACGCTGGTACATTGGGGGGATATCGACGGGCCTGACATAGCCCTGTGGACGCTCTATCCCTCTCGGCGGCTGCTGAGCGCCCGCGTCTCCGCGTTCCTCGATTATCTGAAACAGGCTTTTCCCGCGGGTACGCCGGATGAGTTAGCGGCCTATATCGGCAAATGATGCCGAGGAAGGGGGTAATCAAGCCCATGTCGTACTCCACAGTTAGATGCGCCAGCGGTCGCAGGTCGTGCAAGCATCCTATCGGTATGTTGCTGGAACTCCGTTGCGCTTTTAACCCTGCTCACACGGTGGACTTCATCCTTAGACGCCCGCTCGCGCTCGGCCAGTCGCACCTCAAAGGCAGGGCGGTGGACGAGACGATCGCCGATCTCCTGCGCCGCGTGGAACTCGATCCCGGCGCCGTGGTGCACAAACACCCGCATGAGTTGTCCGGCGGGCAGCGCCAGCGCATCAACATCGCCAGGACGCTGGCCATGGGCGCTCAGGTGATCGTCGCCGACGAGCCGACATCCATGCTGGACGTGTCAGTGCGCCTAGGCGTCCTGAACCTGCTCAACGAGATGAAGCAGGATCTCGGCGTCGCGCTGCTCTACATCACCCACGATCTCGCGACCGCCCGCTATGTCGCCGAAGACATCCTCGTGATGTATGCAGGTCAAATCGTCGAGTGGGGCGATGTTCACCAAGTCCTGACCAATCCGCAGCACGCGTATACGCGCCTTCTACTGTCCGCCGTACCCGATCCTGCAATCCGCTTCGACGATCCGGGCGCGCGACTGGAACCCCGCGCGGTCGACGCCATCCGCAGAGAAGCCAGGCTCCTGCAGGATCGCGTCGTCGAAATCGGGCCGAACCATTTCACACGTCAGGCAGCCTGATCCTGAAGGACGATGTCGGACGTAGGCTGGGCTCCGTGGGGGACAGCCGGTTCATAGGGCCTCTGGTTACCGGCTGCCGCCTGCTTCCGCTCTCCCGCTCAGTCGGGCCAGCGCATAATAGCCTGAGCTGACCGATTGCGGCGCGCCTCAGGGGGCGTTGCAATGATCTCGTTGGACTGACGGGCCTTCTCCAGTTCCTCGACGAGCCGTTCGGCCACGATCGTTTCCTGTCCCGGATGGAGATTGCATGGGTCGAGATAGAAGTAGCCGTGCTCGACCTCGTGGTCGCGGACGATGATCGGCGTGCGCCCGGAGGCGAGGGCGTCGGCCAAGTCCCAGGCCGTGATGTGGGCCCCCTTGGGCTCGATGGAGACCTTCAGACGATCAAGTGGATTGTTGGTCGGGTCCGCCTCGCGGATCGGCGTCACGCCGGGACGGCCGGACAGGGTCTGTTCCCAAAGCTCCAGGTAGCGCGTCTCGCGTTCCCGGATGCCTGCGTGGTCCCGCTTCTCCCAAGCCTCGAGTGCGGCGATCGTGCCGAGAATGCCTTCCTTGCCGACCTTCATGCCACGGCCGATGCCCATGTTCTGCATGTACGTGGCACGCACCAGTTCGGTGCGGCCTGCCACGATGCCAGCAGTCAGACCGCCCAGGAACTTGTGGGAGGAGTAGAGCGCGACATCGGCCCCCGTCGCCAGGAACCCTTTTAGGTCATATTCCGAGGCTGCGTCGACGATCACCGGCACACCGCGCGCATGGCAGACCTCGACGAACTCTTTGAGCGGGATCAGGCCGTACTGCACCGTATGATGCGAGACGACGTATACCGCCGCGGCCGTGCGCTCGCTGATGGCGCCGTCGAGCTGGTATCCGTAAGCCGAGGTGGCCTGACCGATCGGAACGACCTTCGCGCCCGCAAGACGGATGCCCTGCTCGACAGGGGCCCCGTAGCTGACCATGTGGCCTGTCATGAGCAGCACCTCGTTCTTGAGACCGGTCGTATCGGGAAGCCGCTCGACTGCGGCAAGGTCGCAACCGGTCATGGCGCCGGCAACGGCAAGCGTGATTCCCGCCGAGCAGGAGGCGGTCACGAAGCCGGCCTCGGTGCCGCACAGGCGCGCAATCACGCGGCTGGCCTTCTTCTGCAGGTCGCCGATCTCGACGAATTGCGGAAGGATCGCCGAGACGGCCGCGACGGCTTCGGGCACGACGATGGAGGCGCCGAGCGACGTCATCGTGCCCGACACGTTGATAATGGGGCGAAGACCGAGGTCCGGGCGAATGTCTTTCTGGGTCATGGGGCTGTTTGTCTCTATGTTTTATGTTGCCGGAATGGCTTATATTCCATTATTGGGGAATTGCCTGACGGGATGCTGCCAGTCGTGACGGTGGACCGCAGTTTCTGAAGATCCGGGGGAAGATCCAGTGGATACCAAGTTTTCCGAGGCTGCCGAGGCGCTCGTTTCTGAGAAGCGCAGTCGCGGCGCCCGCGTCAGTGGCATCGATCGTGCCTTGCAGATCCTGGACTTTCTTCAAGCGGAAATGAAGCCCGCAGGCGCTTATGCTGTAGCCAAGGCGGTCGGAGCGCCTCTCTCGACGGTCTACGTGATCATCGAAGATCTGGTCGAGAAAAGGCTTCTGCAGCGGCGCAGCGACGGCACGGTCTGGCTCGGGCCACGCCTGTACCACTACGGCTTGGCTTATGCCGAATCCCTCGATTTCCTGAACGTCGCCACGCACGAGATGCAGGACCTGTGCCGAGAGGTGGAGGAAACCGTCCAGATCTGCGGTCGGGACGGGGACCACATGGTCGTGATGGCTATGGCCGACGGACCCGGGCATTTCCGCGTCACGTCCAAGGTCGGCTCGCGGGTGCCACTGAACTGGACGGCGTCGGGACGGCTTCTTCTCGGTCATCTTCCCGACAAGGAGCGACTCGAAATCTTCCGCCATGCCTCGAAAGTGTCGCCGACGGGGCGCGCTAACACGAACCCGGAGGCGCTGTCGGAGGCCTCCGCGGCTGCGCTCATGGAACGCCTGTCGATCCAGATCAACGAGTCGGACTTCTCCGTCGCCTGCATCGCCTCGCCGGTCTGCCAGCCTTCGGGCGAGTGCGTTGCAACGATTTCCATCGTGCTGCCGGAACATCGGGTCGTGCAGGATCGCGACCGCTATACCAACGCGGTCCGCAGGGCGGCCGAGCGGATCGAGGCGACGTTGGGCTGGCGCTGATCCAGGCATGAAGGAACGCCTCATTCCTCGATGGCGACGATGGCTTCGATCTCGACCGTGATGTTATTGGGCAGGGACCCGAAGCCCACGGCCGAGCGGGCGTGACGGCCCGCCTCCCCGAAGACGGCCATCATGAGGTCGGAGCATCCGTTGATCACCTTGGGATGCTCGCCGAAATCGGGCGCCGCGTTGACCATCCCGAGAAGCTTCACGACGCGCTTTACGCGCGACAGATCGCCCAGCGCGTCGTGCATGACGGCGAGCAGGTTGATCCCCGTGAGCTTGGCGTGCTCATAGGCTTCGTCCGCCTCGACGTCGAAGCCCACCTTGCCGGTGTGAAGATAGCCATCGGCTTCCTGCGGTCCCTGGCCCGACAGGAACAGGAGATTGCCCTCCTGAACATGCGTCACGAAATTGGCGATCGGGCTCGGAGCCTTCGGCAGCGCAATACCTAGTTCCTTGAGGCGCTCGTAAGGACTCGACGCAGTCAGATATTGAACTTGGTTCACAATGTCAGTCCTTGAGAGATCACTTCAGAATCGCCGTGACGGATGCAGGCCACATGATGGTTCGAGCCGACGTCCTCCAAAGGCGGGATGACCTCGGCACAGGCCTCGACGGCATATCGGCATCGCGTCCTGAACACGCAGCCGGATGGCGGATTGAGTGGACTTGGGATGTCGCCCTTCAAAACGATCCTCTGGCGGCTCGCCTTCGGGTCCGGCAGCGGCGCCGCCGAGAGCAGCGCCTGCGTGTAGGGATGACGCGGCATCGCATAGATCTCGCGGCTCGGGCCGCGCTCCATGACGCGCCCGAGATACATGACTACAACCTCGTCGCAGAGATACTCCACCACCGACAGGTCATGGGCGATGAAGAGCATCGTCAGGCCGAAATCCTGCTGCAGGTCCTGGATCAGGTTGAGGACTTGTGCCTGTACCGAAACGTCAAGCGCCGAGACCGGCTCGTCCGCCACGATAAAGTCAGGCTCCACGGCCAAAGCACGGGCGATGCCGATGCGCTGCCGCTGGCCGCCGGAGAACTCATGCGGGAAGCGGCGCGCCGCATCGGGATTGAGGCCCACGCGCTGGAGAAGCTCGGCGATCCGGTCGCGCCGGGCGCTGCCCCTGACGGGCCGGTGAATATCGAGGGCTTCGCCGATGATCTGATCGATCCGAAGGCGGGGGTTGAGGCTCGAATAGGGATCCTGGAAGATGATCTGGAGTCGACTGCGGTAGGCTCGCATCTCCCGCTCGGAAAGCGTGCGCAGATCGACCCCATCGAACACGATCTTCCCGTCGTTAGGCTCGACGAGACGCAGCGTGCAGCGGCCCGCGGTGGTCTTGCCCGATCCGGATTCGCCGACGAGGCCCACGATGGTGCCGCGTTTCACGTCGAAGCTGACGCCGTCGACCGCCCTGACGGTGCCGCTGCGGCTCTCGAACCGTTTTGTGAGCCCTTGGACGCTAAGGAGGATTTCGCTGCTCATAGGGCCTCGTGCCTCCAGCATCGGCTCAGATGGGACGGGCCCGCCGTCATGAGCGGCGGCGCCTCGTCGCATTGCGAGATCCGGTAGGAGCAGCGCGGAGCGAAGCTGCATCCAGGAGGAAGCGCCGTTACGGGCGGCACATTGCCCGGGATCGGATTGAGGCGCAGCCGATCTCCGGCTGCGTCGCGATCACGCGAGGCGTTCGGGATGCAGGCCAGGAGACCGCGTGTGTAGGGATGCTTCTGATGCTCGAAGAGGCCGGCGACCGGGCTCTTCTCGACCACGCGGCCCGTATACATGACCACGACGTCATGGGCGATCTCCGCCACCACACCAAGATTGTGCGTGATGAACAGGATGCTCATGCCGATCTCGCGCTGCAGCCTGCGGAGCAGATCGAGGATCTGCGCCTGGATGGTGACATCAAGCGCAGTTGTCGGTTCGTCAGCGATCAGAAGGT
>JALYFY010000809.1 GCA_030777385.1 Pseudomonadota bacterium
GGGATGCTAGATGCCGACGTTGAAATCGAGCGCGTCGGCCAGGCCTTCGCCCAGGGAGCCGGAGGCCTGCCCCGCCGCCACGACCTGGTCGACGACCTGCAGATTCCCGATCGTTACGGAACTCACCGCGAGAACCCAAAGGCCTCGGCCAAAGAAGTAGCGCTGGAGGACGCCCATGCCGAGCAGCAGCAGGAGGTAGACGAGAGCGCCGCCCATAAAGAAGCTGACGGTGGCCAGGGTCAATCCTTGGAAGTTCTGGGCGTCCAGGTTCTGGAGCGCTCCCTGAAATGCAGCAGCGAAGATGCCAACCAGGATGGCGACGATCACCGCGAAGGCGGTCATGAAGCCGATGGACGAGAAGAGCCATTTGAAGAACAGACCGTAAAGGGACCCGATCCCGAGACTGCTCGACACGACCACGTCGCCGAAGCGGATGCCCTCGATCTGCCAGCGGGTGAAGATCGCCATGGCGGGCGGACCAAGAGCGGCAATGGCCACGAAGACGCCGAGGGTCAACAGCCCTGCCACCAGATCAGGACCTTCGGAATCCCTGGAGGCGCCGGCAACCGCAAGGACAACGCTGCCGGCGATGATGGCCCATCCCAGGAGCCACACCCACCAGCCGCGCTTGAAAAGCGTCCACCCGGTGCCGGCGAAGTCGCCCTGCACGCTGCCGAAATAGGTATGGCGCATCCGGTAGCGCTCCAGGGAGGCCATGGCCCAGGGCAGCGCAAGGCCCAGGGTCAGCAGGGTCGCGAGGTCCCATAGGATTGCGCGAAAAGCGTAGGCCCAGCCCGCGCCCTTCATCCAGAATCGGATGCCGCGAAAGGCCGTGCGGCTGGCCCGGTACTTGCGGGCGCGATACACGCCGAAATGGGTGAGCAGGTACATGATGACCAGGAGCGGCAAGCTCGCGAGAGCTGCCGCCTCCTCCAGCAGGATGCCGAGAATGAAGTACCCGAGGTAGAGCGGAGTCAGCACCGCAAGGGCGATGAGGAAGCCGATCAGCAGTTCCTTGGCGGTTCCGGTATATTCGAAGGTCTCGCCCGCCACCTGCGTGTTGGCCCAGAGATGCCGCCGGAGCTTGGTGATCAGCCAGAACCGGTAGAAGCCGAAAGTGGGGATCATGAAAAGGCTGCCCTTGACGAGCAGGCCGAAGAACTCACCTCCGCGTCCGGAAAACGACATGGGTGTGCTTTGCGGCATGGGCGGAGAAGCAGGGTCGATGGCAGCGGTCATATCCGAACCTTCTGGAGCAATACGGTCATAGCAATAGCACAAATTAAATTTTATAACATTCTCAGACGTCGCTGTCAGGCTTTCCCAGGTCCTATCGAGCGATCAGCAGGGATGACGCAAAGGATCGCTCTGATATAAACGAATCCTTTCCTCAGGAGCCGGCCCTTGACTGTCCCCTCCCCCGCCACGGACGAAACGGTCGATCCGCTTCGGGTCTGGTTTCGCTTCATCCGCCTGCATCGACGCGCCGTCAATACGATCGCGATCGAACTGAAGGAACTCGGGCTTTCCATTCCGCAATTCGATCTGCTCTCCACTCTCACCGAACGGGAAGGATTGAGCCAGCAGGAACTGGCGGAGCGGCTTTACGTGACCAAGGGCAACGTCTCGGGCCTTCTCGACCGGATGGTGGAGGCAGGGCTCGTGGAGCGCCGGCCCATCCCGGGCGACCGGCGCTCCAACGCCCTTTATCTGACCGACAAGGGACGGGACCTGGCGGAGCGCGGGATCGCCGCGCAGCGCGCCTATGTGACGCGAACGCTCGGCTCGCTCCCTCTTCGGGATTTGGCGGACCTGGAGCGCATTGTTCTGGCGTGGCGGGAGAAGGCGCGGGCGGAGGAGGACGCGACCCTCGCCAAAGCGCAGGCTTGAAGCCCCATGTTCGATTCGGTCGCATTCGCGGGCGGCGGCAATCGCTGCTATTGGCAGGGCGGCTTCTGGGAGGCGGCGTCGCCGCTTCTCGGCCTCAGGCCCCACACGGTCGTCGGCGTGAGCGCGGGTGCGTGGTTGGCCTGCTACAGCCTTCTCGGGCTCGGGCGCCGGGTCAACGAGATGGTGGCGGAGGGCTGCAGCCTGGGGCGGCGCAATTTCGAATGGCGGGCCT
>JALYFY010000810.1 GCA_030777385.1 Pseudomonadota bacterium
GCCGTAGATCAGGTGGGCGACAAGCCCGCGGGCATGAGCCGTCCAGGGATAGTCTTGCGGCCGTCCGGACCAGCCCACGACGGCGTTGAGCCCCTCGTCCTGCGCCAAGAATAGGCCTAAGAGCCGATCCCAATTACCTCTTACGAGGATGCGAGCGGCTGCCAGGGTGCGGTGGTCGGCTGCTGACCTTTGGTGGTGCAATTTCCTGAGGTGTGGTGGGTGTGGTGCTAAGGAACTCCAATACAGTTTGGAGCAGAGCCAGATCTGCCGGTCCGGCTGGGGCGTGAGCCCGGAGGCGGTCGCCATACAACGTGGCCGCAAGCGAGTGTCGCACCGGCAAGGGCCCGCCGCGTGCCTTCGCCTCAACGCAGAACGCAATCGTGTCTTCGTCCGGGGCCACGATGATTCCGAAGCCGGCGTGAAACGGCCCGGCATCGAATAGGCGCATGCCAAGGACGTCCCCCTCAGGCGCAGATGCCTCCAATCCCTTGTCCACCAGCCAGAGCCGGCGGTTCTCATCCAGCAAATCTTCCAGCCAAAGCCCGGCCGCCTCATGCCGTTCGGCCACACGGAACATAGAGAAAAAGGCCCGGGTCATGCTCTGCGCCAAAGCCCGATCAACGGGTTCGAGTTGCTCACCTTTCTCGGCGAGAAAGCGCTCGAAAGCCCGTCGGCCGCGCTGGTTCGGCTCGAAAAGGGCCACATCGACGATCATGTCGGCAGCCTCTTCGTCCGACAGCTCCTCTGCCCAAGGGGCAACCTGCTTGACGGCTCGGGTGAGGTCCGCCCGCTTGCAGGCGTTTGCCGCCAGACGCAGCACGCGCTGAATGCCAGCCCGGATCGGGCGATACTGGGTGAGCACCGCAGAGCGTGTCATCCCCGCGCTCCCGCGGCTCTGTCGGCCTGGGCTGCCCGCCAGCAGATCAAGCCACAGGCCAAGTGAAGCAGGGCCTCATAGTTGGCGATCTTGCGCTCCCAGCGGATCAGCAGGCGACGGAAGCGGTTGAGCCACGCATGCGTGCGCTCGACCACCCAGCGCCGCGCCTTCTTACGCGAATGCTGTTCCTGGTGGAGCTTTCGACTACCGCTACGGATATGACTGACATAGCCCCGCTGCGCGGCCTCCCGTCGCGAACCCGCATCATCATAGCCCAGGTCCAGGCACAGATGCTGAACCAGAGCTGCCCGAGAGGGGCGACGGGCGACCAGTCCGTCGAGCGTTTCGGCCAGAAGCAGATGGTCATTGCGGTTGGCCGGTCCGAGTGCGAGCGCGAGCGGCATCCCATTGCCGTCGACCAGCAACGATCGTTTCACGCCCTGTTTGCCGCGGTCGGTCGGATTGCGCCCGACCACCTCACTGCGCGACAGGGGCGCCTTGGTCAGGCAGCCATCGACAGAAAGCCAACGCCAGTCGAGCCCTTGCACTTCATCGTAACGGCGGGCGGCCACTCGCCAGAGCCGGTAGAAGAGCCCAGCCCTGACCCAGTCTTGGAAGCGGCGGTGGGCGGTCGAGCCTGAGCCAAGATCAGTCGCATCCAGCGCCTTCCATTGGCACCCTGTTCGCAGCACGAACAAGATGGCCGCCAGCACCCGTCGATCCGGCACACGAGGCCGCCCTCCGCGCCAGCGATGCACCTTGGTCGGCTTGGGAATGAGCCGGCGGGCAAGCAACCAGAACCGCTCTGTTAATTGAACAGAAGACGCCATCGAGGCTCAATCTCGAGAAAATCTCCCCGTGCATATGGCCTCTTGCCCTCCATGGCAGGAGAGCGCCCCTCAACCCAATCCGGGTAATTGGGATGGGCTCTTAGCGGCCGAGGTATGGAACTGACTGCCCGTCCGTCTCAGTTCCCGAGCTGAACCGGCCGGCGGGCCACCTCGCCCGGCATAGGAGCCCCCAGCGCTAAGCTTGCTCCTCAATCGCCCAACCTAACCTCCAGAAATGCTCTGCTACCAGTCGAATCGCACGTGTCCTCTGTCACGCGGATGGAGCATCCCCCGGCATCTCATGTCCGGGATACGGCCGCCTCGGCGGGCGGCGTTGTATAGAGCATGCGTCCACCCACCCTGATCTCCACATCGACCAGGAACTCACGTATCCCGCTCCAATCGATCTCCATCCCGAGCCCAGGGGCGTCCGGGGCGGCTATCTCCCCCGCCGCGTTGCGCTGAAGATGGGTCTTGGTGAAGGCGAGGGCGAGCGGTTTCGGCTTAAACGGGTACTCGCAGATGCGATGATCGGCCAGACCGGCATAGGGCTGCAACGAGGCGCTCAGCGCCAAATGCGAAGTGAAGGTGTGGTTCACGAAAGTGACGCCGCGCCCGGCAGCGTAGTCGGCGACGCTCTTGGCCGGGCCGATGCCGCCGATGCGGCCGCAATCGATCTGGATGAAGCCGACGCCGCCGTAATCGATGAGGTGGCGGGCCATCCCGGCGT
>JALYFY010000811.1 GCA_030777385.1 Pseudomonadota bacterium
CTTGAGCTCTGGCCTGAGGCAGGCGATGGCGGTCTGCTCGTCATCTACGACGCCCCTCCCCCGGAGAGAACCAACCTTGGCACGTTCACGGTGCGAGCTGACGTAATTTCCCCAAGGCAAGCCGAAGACGGTCGAAGTTGAACGCAGCGTCTGGCTACCTATTGGCTACCTGGAGAAAACGGCTCAAAGGGCGTGTGCCGGTAACCCTTTTATTGGTGAGCGTGCTGGGACTCGAACCCAGGACCCTCTGATTAAAAGTCAGAGTGCCTCGCTGCAGCGTGCTCGGCGGCCGTTCAGTGTCCCGGCAGGACCAGGATCTTCGAGTTCTTCGGCAGGGTCGCCCGCGACACGGTGATCGCTGCCGTGTTGCTGAACTCCACCGGAAAGTGCTCACGGGCAGAGGCAAGAAAGCGGTTGAGGGTTGAGGAGCCAAAGAAGTGCATCGGGATCATCAGCGGCGCATTGATTGATCGCAGCACCTCCATCATGTCGAAGGTCTCCAGCGTGTAGCCGCCATCCACCGGCACCAGCAGAACATCGATGCGCCCCAGCTTCTTGAGATGCTCGGGTGAGAGGGTGTGATGCAGATGCCCTAGATGGGCGATGCACAGCTGGGCGGTTTCGAACACGAAGATGGAGTTGCCGTCGTACTCCGTCGCCCCACCATAGCTGCGGATGTTGGTTGAGACATTCCGGATGCGCACGTCCTGCACCGTCAGGTCATGGACGGCAGGACCTCCGGCGGGGTTCCAGCCCTTGAGCACATGCTTGATCCCCGGATCCGGGCTATAGCTGAAGTGGGTGGAGTGCGCCTTGTTCATGGTGGCCACGTCAGGCGTGACGGGCGGACGGGTACCGTCGCTGTAATCGGTGGCAATCCGCACCCCTTGCGGGGTCTCAATCAGGAAGGTGGCGTGACCCACGAAGGTTAGGCTGACCTCATCCCGGCGCAAGGCAGCCCATGAGAACAGAGTGTCTCTGGATGCGATCAGGCCAGGGCAGCTCTCCGGCTCGGCGGCAGCGGCAGGCGTGGTGAGGCTTAGACCAACAAAGACCGCGATCATAACGGCGCCTCGAGCAAAGCTCAGCATCAATACCTCCAGTGCTTTGGGTCGGCGAAAGAGCAGGTGATCCCGAGGTCTGCAACGAAGCTCAAAGATGTAGGAGCAGCAATCTTTCTGTCCACATGCGGAACACACACCGCCGATCAGCGCGTTGCCCTAGCACAGATCCACGGATGGGATGATCTATGTCTGATATGCCTGAACCGGATATTCCTCCGCTGCCACCGTCGGAGAGCCCTGCCCCTGAGCCAGCCTCCGATATACCGCCACTCGACCCTCTTGACCCGCCAGAAGGTGAGTCGCCCGAGGGAGAGCCTCCGGCGATCCCGACCGATGTGCCGTTCATCCTACCTCCCGGGACGCAGTAGACCAACCACAAGCAAGCTAGGCGCATGGGGATTGCGCCTCAGACGATGCCCCATGCGCGGTAGCGGGTGCGCCCGGTGAGTTCCCGCGGCCGGGCGCCTCCGAGCTGGGCCAGCATCAGGTCCACAGCCTTGGGCGTGACCCTCAAGAGCTTGGCCCCGAGCGGCACCGTCACCAGCGGGCGCGACAGGAACAGCTCGACTAACCCCGGCAGCTTCGAGTTGCTGCGGCATTGGGCGGTGACACGACTCATCAGCTCACGGGCGAGGATGAGCCGATCGAGATCCTTGTTGGCGATGCTCAGCGCCTCTTCGATCACCTGGCAGAAGCCATCGAGCTTCTCTTTCGCCCCTTCCCTGCCCTGCGGCCGGAACTTGGATTGCTTGAACCCGGCGGCCAGCGGCAACAGGTGGCCTGTCAGCCCCCGTGTCCGCAGGAGGGCTGCTGCCATGGTGAGGCCGAGCCAGGGCAGGCGGGTGTAGAGGTTGAGGTCGAGCCACGCGTTCCAGGCCACAGCCGCGGCTGCCACAGCGGGCCAGTGGCTGGTGCGCTGGACCACATCGAGCCACAGATCCTCGTTCTCCGCCTCATCCACATCAGGATCGTAGACCAAATGCGAGCGGCTCCTGGGCAGCGGGGTCTCGCCGGCCAGCACCTTGCTGGTACGATCCAGGAGGGCATCGATCTCGGCAAAGTGCACCTTCCACGGATCGGCATCGTTGGCATAGGGCGGATACGCCTCGTCATCGTCCGGATCCGGCCGCTTGCCCTTCGACCTGACGGTCCCCTGCCCAGCCACGCCGCCGATGCCCCGCAAAGCGGCCAAGCCATCAATGGACACAGGCCAGGGCGCCTTCCGAGCCATGGCCGTGCGCCGGGACCGCAGGGCGGCAGCGGCCCGGGTGAG
>JALYFY010000812.1 GCA_030777385.1 Pseudomonadota bacterium
ACTCGACGTATAAGGCACTTCTGCAAGCAATGTTCTCGAGAAAGCTTACTCTCTTTGGAGCCCCCTAAGCTCGTGTTCCGGCATTCTTACGAAGGCTCTGCTTCATCATCGCTCCTTAGCGGCTGGAACGGACTAGATATGCTCTTCTCACGAAACGCCCCGGACTGTGTCACAAGCGCTGAACCGGGACAGGCAACTGTGAACGGCGTTATGCCACTTCGGCGCTCGTCAGGCAGGACCTATATGATGGGTATGTCCGGTCTATGTGCCCAGCTTTCTATAATAAGGCATAGCCTTGGCCGAGAGCCCTATGCGATGTTTAGCCTCGCCCTGGGCAGGACATTGGCGCTTACGGTCCGTGCCGTCATCGCTTCGTGACGGTCTGGTGAACCCGCAGGCCGCCGCGACTTCGCATGGGCGCCTGCGGGCAGCGATCATAGAAGGCTTAGGGTCGGACTTCGTTAGCCGAGCAAGCAAGCCGTCGGCTCAGTGGCACGACATTAACAGGATTGTCTTCATCTCTACCGGCTTTTCCGCCCGAGGCACGTCCTTGTAAGCCTCCGGAATGGCCCAGGGCTCGTAGCCCGTGGCGAAGAGAAACGGGATGCCTTGGGCGCGGAGCGCGTCGGCCACGGGATAGACCATCTCGCCTTGCAGGTTGATGTCCAGAATGGCGATATCGGGGGCAGGTCCCTGCCTCAGAAGCTCCATCGCCTCGGCCACGGTGGGCACTGGCCCTATGACTTCAGCCCCTTGGCGTTCCAAGCCCTCGCGCAACTCCTGGGCCAGCATGTATTCGTCCTCGACCACGAGAACGCGGCGGCCCTGGAGAGAGGAGAGGACCGGGGCACCGTCATGGGACGATCTCTCAGTCATCGGGTTCCTCCTTCGCTGTTCCGTCCGCCCGGCCCATGGTGGACGAGACGGGCAGTGTGATGCGGCAACGCAGACCCTGGGGCGTCAGTTCGTAGCTGGTCTCGGCCTTGAGTTGGTAGGGCAGCGCTTTCTCGATGAGCTCGCGCCCATAGCCGCGCCGGCGCGGAGCGGTGGGCTCACCTCCCGTGGCACTGTCCGGCACCAGCGTGAGCACCGGAACTCCACTCTCGCGCCAGTCCACCCGAAGACGGGGCTCGCCCTCCGGGCTGTCCAGGAGCTCCCATCTCACGCTGAGGTGCCCTTCAGGGCGGGAGAGCGCGCCATACTTCAAAGCATTGGTCGCAAGCTCATGGAGGCCCAAAGCCAGCGTCTGCACTGACGAGGAGCGCAGCCGCACCCCTTCCGGGCCCTCCAGGCTGACCTGAGACATGGGCTCCTCAGGGCCGGTGACACCATGCGCTATGAGCTCGGTCCGGATAAGCTCATCGAAGGTGATACGGCTGCCCCCATCAAGGCGCGACAGAAGGCTGTTCACCCGCGCGAGCGCATCGAGCCGATCACGGATTCGGCCCTGGAAGTCGTCGAGCGAGGTGCTATTGGACAAGGTCTTGTCTGTCACCGACCGCACCACGCTCATGAGGTTCCTCGTGCGGTGCTGGAGCTCGGCCACGAGCACGTGCAGGCGACCGTGGAGCTCCACCTCCTCGGTTGCGTCATGGCCCATGCCGCCGATGCGCTGCACCCGGCCCTCGGCGTCCAGAAGCGGGAAGGAGTGGTCCCGGATCCAGCGGACCGATCCGTCGCCCCGGTGCAGAATGCGGAAGGCATTGAGAGCGTGCTCGCCGCCACGCACCCTGCGCGTGTGATCGAGCGCGAGGTCACGGTCTTCAGGTATGACCAGCCCGAGCCAGCGCAGCATATGGTTGCCGCCCAGGAGGTCCTCCGGCCGGATGCCGTAGACCTCCTCCACGGCGGGGCTGACATACTCGAACTCCAAGGTCTCGGCGTCGCGGATCCAGAGCACGTCGCCCGAGGCATCCCCGAACTGCCGGAAGCGTGCCTCGCTCTCACGTAGGGCCTCCTCGGCGGCCCGGCGCTCGGTCAGGTCGATGGTGACGGCGAGCAGGGTGTCGGGCTGCCCTTCGCCATGGCGCAGGACTGACACACGGCTGTTGGCCCAGACCACGGTCCCGTCAGGGCGCTGGTAGCGCTTGTCGAGGCTCACCAGACCAGCGCCCGCCTGAGCCGCTGCGACCGCTTCAAGGGTCGCCTGCACGTCCTCGGGATGGGTGACCTCCGGGACGGAGAGGCGCAGCACCTCCTCCCGTGGTCGCCCCAGGATGCGGCAGAGCTCGTCGTTCACCTCGAGAAAGCGCCCGTTGAGAGCCAACTCCGAAAGGCCGACGGCGGCGTTCACAAAGATGGCCGCCAGGCGCTCCTCTGTTTCGCGGACCTGCACTTGTGCCACCTCGTCCCGCAGGCGCAGCACCTCCTCCTGTGCCGCCTTCCAGTCGGTGATGTCCTTCGTGGTGGTGGCCACCCCGTGGTCGAGCTTTACGACTGACTGGAAGAACCAGCCATTGAACTGCTCGTGCGCGTAGTAGCGCTCCTTCAGGACCGGCTCTCCCGTCTCCGTCACGCGCTTGAAGTCGTCGAAGATTCCCTCGACCAGGACGCCAGGGTTGCGCTCCAGGAGGCTCTGGCCATGAACCTTCCCGAACCGGCTCTCCGACGTGTGGTTGTTCAGCACCCAGCGGAAGTCGACGATCTGGCCTGTCTCGTCCCGAACGGCCTCGAAGACCTGGATCATGTCCACGGAGCTGTCGATGATCGCCCTGAGCAGGTCGCGGCTGGCCCGCAACTCCGCCGTCCGCTCCTGGACCAGGCTCTCCAAGTTGGCAAGGTGACGCTCCTCTGCGGTCCGAAGCCGCTCCTCTGCCTCACGGCGCACGGTCGTGTCGGTGCTTGCGCCGAACCACTCGACGATCTCGCCGTCCGGCCCAGAGATCGGGACGGCCCGCGACAGGACCCAGCCGACGCTGCCGTCCGCACGACGCACGCGGTGCTCCAGCTCGAACAGGGATCTGGAGCGGATGGCCGCCGCTATGGCGTCAAGGATCATGGAA
This sequence comes from Pseudomonadota bacterium, assembly GCA_030777385.1. Classification (GTDB taxonomy): domain Bacteria; phylum Pseudomonadota; class Alphaproteobacteria; order Rhizobiales; family Beijerinckiaceae; genus Microvirga. The sequence goes on from JALYFY010000812.1 coordinate 3,003, forward strand.
CGGTCCTCCGCAAGCAGGTAGATATCTGCCCATGCTGCAAAGGGCTCGCCCGTATCTGGCAGTATGCCGCTGCCACGAAGCTCGAACATCTCCGACCAGTCCGGACTCATGCGGTAGATCACCTGATTGGTGGTGCTGGTCAGGGCGCGGAAGCGCTCCTCCCTCAGGCGCAAGGCTGCGTCGGCTCCCGCCCGCTCCATCGCGGCCCAGGTCCGTTCCGCGACCTCCTGTAGAAGCGCGACCTCGCCCTGCGTCCAGTGCCGGGGCTCGGCCGAGACTGCCGCCATCGACCACAGCAGGCTGTGCTCGCCTTTGTGCAGGGTCGCGGCCACAAGCGCGCGCAGCCCCAGGGCCGCGATGCTGGTCCGGTCCGTGGAACTCAGGCCCTCGGCCGTCATGACATCGTTGATGACGAGGGTCCCTTCAGGGACGATGCGCAGGGTGTCTGGGAAGTCCGAATGTCGGACGCTGCTGGGCAGTGGCGGCACGCGCTCGTTGCCAACTTGATGGGGAATGTCGGTGCGGTCGTCCGCGAGGCTGTAGGTTCCAACATAGCAGCGGTCGAGCTGCATCTCGTCAGATAGCATCCGGAGCGCACGGCCAGCTACGGCCTCGGCAGATGGCTCCGCCCGTAGGGCGTCGCTGAGGGCGAGGAGGAAGTCGTGGTGCCGCTCGATCCGCCTGAGCTTCTGGAGCTTGAAGAGCCGGTCGATCACCGGGCCGAGAAGGCTCGCATAGGTGCGCAGGAACTCGGTGTCGTTCCGGTCGAAGTCGCGGGGCACCGTATCGTCCACTTGCAGCACGCCATAGGCCCGCCGACCGGGTAGAAAGATCGGCACATTGGCCAGGGCCACGATGCCCGCCTTCTTCAGGAAGTCGGGAAGGCTGAAGCGGTCCTCCTTCCGGATGTCCCGCAGCATGAGAGGCTCGCCCAACTTAATGGTGAAGGACTCGGAGGAGTTCTCGCTCATAGCGATGCGCACGTGGCCCACCACGTCGGGCCCCCAGCCCACGCCCGCCCGGACGAGGAGGCTCTCGCCCTCGGGCTCGATCTCCATCACCTTGGCGCGACCTGAGCCCAGCGCTTCGACCACGAGGCGGCAAACCTCGGTGAGAACTGTATCGAGGTCCTCGGACTGGAGGGCCATGTCGCCGAAGTCAGCCAGAACCTTCTGGCGCCGCTCCATCACTTCCAGGTTCGACATGACAGTCCTCCCGGCCAGGTCTCTGGTGCCCTACTGCCCAGGAACCAGGATGGCCAACCTCGTAAGGCCTGCGGACTTGCCCGCATTGAGGGGCGGGTTAGCCTGAGCTCTAACGCAATCGGCGCCAGCAAGGTGCCAGCGAGCCGTGCGAGATGGCAGCGGCGCCACTGCGCGCCCCTCTCGGACATCCGAGCAAGGCCGGCTTGATCGGTCCGCCGCCGCAGATGAAGATACTCCGGCCGGGGCATCTCTCGACAGCCTCAGATGACTTGCTCAAACCATGCCGCCGGCTCGAGGTACGTGAGCCTCGGGACGGCGCTGCGGCCGACCACCGATGAGGTAGACGACGGGTCCGAGCCGGTCTGCCGCGAGGTAGAGCAGCCCGGTCAGGAGATAGACCCCGGCGGCCAGTATCAGGAACTCCAGCCCCCAGGGTAGGTCCAGCTGCGCTACAAGGGCGAGCCCCACGATGGTGAGCGGGAAGTGCAGCACGTAGATCGGGAACACGGCCCGGCTCAGGTAGCGCAGGAGCGGCCCGCCACGACGCAGGTAGCGCGCCGACAAGCCAAGAGCCGTCAGTGCCCAAAGCCAAGCCGTGGCGGCTTCGCTGGCCGAGTGCAGCATGGACAGGGGTTCATAGGCCGGCGCTACCCCGGTCGGAGCCCAGCCGCCGCGCGCAAGTGCCTCGCCAACCTCAGGCGCGCGCACGAGTTCGACAGCAAGCAGGCTCACCTTGATCAGGAACACGCCTGCGGCAGCCGAGAGCAGCCAGAATGCCCAGTGCGCCACTCCGTCCAAAACTTCTCGATGGCGCGCTCCAACTAGGTAGCCGCCTGCGAAGATCGAGAGATAGTAGGGCCACTGATAGCCATCCCCCGCGAGAGCGGACGCGTGGGGCTTCACCAGCACCACAATGGCAGTCGAGAGCGCCACCAGTCCGGTGACGAGCCACGGTGCTGGCAGTTGCATGCGCTCCAGGCGATCCCGCCAAGCGAAGAGCGGCCAGCACAGGACCGTGTAGAACGTCAGGTTGAAAAGGAACCACAGGTGCAAGACTTGCCGCGGCTCGGGCTCAGTCAGCCAGCGGCCCCAGAAGGCCCAGAAGCCCGATGGCTCGCCGGTCATCCGCGTCATGGCGTACCCCGCAGCCACGTTCAGGACGAAGGTGCCGAAGATCGCGGGCACCAGGAGCCGAGCCACCCGCGAGCCCATGAACCGCAGGCCCCGGCTCCGCCCCGTCGCGAAGTAAGTCCCGATCCCCGCGATCAGGAAGAGCGTGGGCAGTCTCCAGCTATGGGTCCAGTAGATCAGGAGCCCGAGCCAGTCCCCCGCCACCTCATCGTTGGCGAAGCGGTAGATCTCCGCGCCCCAGGCCACGAAGCCCACGGCCACGTGGTGGACTACCAGCAGCCCGAACAGCAGGACCCGGAGCCAGTCGAGATCGTGGCGTCGCTCCATGAAGCCAACCTCCGCTCCCCATCAGCGTACACCAGTCGGACCCTTCGTGGTCCCCCTGCTCATTACAATGGACCCGGCCTGTCGGCCCTCCTGGTGGTCTCAGTCGGTAATCCTTTTGCAGAGACTGCGTTGTACCACATTCAGAGCCTCACCTCGGCGCAGAGAGATCTGACTTCCATTGAAGAGGCGTCTCCGGCGCAAACCTTCTGCGGCGCTGCGGATGGGAGTTGCCGCAGGCGGGGGTCCAGGCGTAGCGTG
>JALYFY010000813.1 GCA_030777385.1 Pseudomonadota bacterium
GTCATGGACCGTGGCCGCATCCAGCAGGTCGGCGCGCCGATGGAAGTTTATCGCGATCCCGCCAATGCCTTCGTCGCTGGATTCATTGGTAACTCAAATATCATTCCCGGGCGACTTCTCGACGCATCGACCTTCGACGTCTCTGGCCATCGTATCGCCCTTAGCGATGACGACCGTGTTAAGGTAGCGCCCGGGGCTGCGCTCCTATCGATCAGGCCGGAGGATGTGCGCCTGAGTCCTGACGGCTTGCCGGCCCGCGTGACTTTTGTGCGCGACCTCGGCGAAAGCGTCCAACTCGTCATGGACCATGCTGGCCAGGAGGTGACAGCGCTGTTCTCGCCCCGCGAGCGCCCGCAGGTCAGCTTGGGCGATACGGTTGGGCTCGACTTCGCACCCGGCCGCCGCGTGGTTCTTGCGCCATGAGCCGCCGTGATGCCGTCACGCCAAGTTGGCTCGGCGTGCTGCCTGGACTGGCGCTGGTGCTGTTCTTTCTGATCCCCTTCGGGATCATGCTCGCCGTCTCGGTCGCGCTTCGCGAGCCCGGGGGGTTCTACGCCTGGGGCCTCGACCTTGCAGGCTACCAGCGCTTTTTGTCGGCATTTTTCGGGAAGATCCTGCTCGCCTCGGTCCTCATCGCCGCCGGGGCGTCGGCGCTGGCCGTTGCGTTGGCGCTTCCTTTCACGGTGGTGCTGGCCAGCTTGTCCCGAAGGGTGCAGACGCTGGTCCTGGTGATCCTCCTGTCGGTGCTGTCACTGTCAGAGGTCATTCTCGGCTTCTCGGTGTCTACGCTTCTGTCGCAGACGGCAGGAGTGGGCAATCTTCTGACCTTCCTCGGCCTTACAGACAGCCCACAAGCTTATACACCAAGCCTCTTTGCGCTCATGACTGGTCTCGTTTACCTGTCCTTCCCTTATGCTGTCTTGGTGCTCTACCCACCGGTGGCGCGCCTCGACCCCGAACTCGCGCAAGCCGCGCGGACTATGGGGGCCTCGCCACTCAGGACGTTCTCCACCGTTACGGTGCCGCTCCTGCGAGCGCCCCTCCTGGGCGCCCTGATCCTGGTCTTCGTCTTTGCGCTAGGCTCCTATCTTCTGCCGCAGGTGTTAGGGCGGCCGCAACATTGGACACTATCAGTGCACATCACTGATCAGGCGATCTACCAGTCCAATCTGCCCTTTGCGGCGGCTATGGCCGTCTTTCTGCTTCTCGTGGCGCTTGCGATGGTTGGCCTTGCGCTTCTGCTGGGCCGCGAACGGAGTGTCGGATCATGAAGCGCTCCTTGGGAACGATCTATATCGGGCTGCTTCTGCTCCTGCTCCTTCTGCCCCTTGTAGTCGTTGCCGGAGTGTCGCTGAACGGAGGGCAAGCCCTGCGCTTCCCGCCGCAGGACCCCTCTTTCCGCTGGTATGGAGAACTGTTCCGGGCCGCGGACTGGACCGGGCCGCTCCGCAATTCTCTGCTGATCGCGGCACTGGCGGCGCTGATCGCAGTGGCCGTGGCGCTACCCTTGGCGTTGCACGCCTGGGGGCGAGGCGGATGGCTGGCGCGGGCGCTCACGGCCATGGGGGTGGCGCCCTTCATGCTACCACCTGTCATTACTGCGCTTGGTTTCCTTGTCTTCTGGGTGGCGCTGGGGATGTACGGCCGAATGGCAGCGACCGTGGTGTCTCATGGCATCTTTCTCGTGACCTTGCCGCTCGTCACGATCTCGCTCGGCCTGCGAGCCATTGATCCCGCGCTGCTCGAAGCGGCTCGCACGATGGGGGCCAGGCGTGGGCAGGTACTGTGGACGGTGGTCCTGCCGCTTGTGCTTCCTTACGTGGTGTCGGGCTATGCCTTTGCCTTCGTGCTTTCGCTTAACGAGTACATCATTGCCTACATGGTGGCGGGTTTTACGGTCGAGACCTTACCCATCAAGATCTTCAACTCACTGCGCTACGGCTACACACCCATCATGGGGGTCGTGTCCGTGCTTTTCGTCGCACTCGCGATAACCGTCTACGGGGCGATAGGGCTTTTCGGAAACCTACCTCGCCTCATGGGCGCCGAACGTGTAGGCGATCGGTGAACAGGCTTGAACTCCCGTAAGGAAGACTTGTCTACCTCCACTGAATTCGGC
>JALYFY010000814.1 GCA_030777385.1 Pseudomonadota bacterium
GTCTGGAGCGGCACGGTGGGCGGCGAGCCGGTAGCGGTGCAGGTGCGGCCGATCCTCAACGGGGTGGTGCTGTCCCATGCGGGCGCATCTGCCGAGGTGCGGGTCTATACCCGGCGCGAGGCTGAGCTGGCAGCCCTGATGCCGGAGCGGCTGGAGGCAGATACGGGCAAGCAACTGCTCTGCCCGATGCCCGGCCTGGTGAAGGCCATCAGCGTGGCTGTCGGCCAGGAGATCAAGGCCGGTGAGCCGCTCTGCATCGTGGAAGCGATGAAGATGGAGAACGTGCTGCGCGCCGAGCGCGACGGCACCATCTCCAAGATCCACGCCAAGGAGGGCGACAGCCTTGCCGTGGATGCCATCATCCTCGAATTCGCTTGAGGTTTAGCCGTTAGACGATGCCCCTCTATTTCGCCTACGGCTCCAACATGGACCAAGCCGCAATGCTCCAGCGCTGCCCTGCTTCGAAGGCGGTTGGCATCGGGCGGCTCATGCGGCACCGCTTCCTCGTCTTCGATGAGGGTTATGCGTCCGTGGTCCGGGATCCGCATCGGGTGGTCTGGGGCATGGTGTGGGACCTGGCCCTCGCGGACGTTCCAGCCCTCGACCGGTATGAGAGCCTCACGACAGGCCTCTACACCAAGGTCGTTCAGCCTGTCGTGACGGCCAAAGGGCCGCGCCGAGCAGTGGTCTATGTCGGGCGCAGCGCCAAGCCCGGCACGCCCTTGCCCGGCTATATGGAAGGGGTGGTGGAAGCCGCCCTTCATGCAGGCCTGCCGGAGGATTACATCCGAAGCTTGAGCGTCTGGCTGCCCAAGAAGCAAACCTCGGCGCCCATTCCGCAGGAGCCGAAGGTCCGCCCGCTTTGGAGCGCGCCGTCAGGAACGATCCGCAAATCCCGCTGAGGGGTGGTTTTCCCACTGACAGAACCTTTGCCGTATGGGCGCGTTGAATCGCCGTAATGCGTATGAGGTTCGGTCATGAACACGAAAACCCACTCGATCTGGAAGGGTTACGGCTACGCCTGGGTGACCCTCGGCTTTTTCCTGATTTCGTTCGTCGGACACTGGCTGTTCGGCTGGTTTGCCTATGTGAGCGAGCAGCAGGCCCATGCCCAGCCGATCCAGGTGTCCGAGTATCTCGTCGAGATGTCACGGGATACTTTCGAGAACTGGCAATCCGAGTTCCTGCAGCTGCTCTGGCAGGTCGGCGGCCTCGCGATTCTTCTCTATGTCGGCTCGCCCCAGTCCAAGGAGGGCGATGACCGTATGGAGGCCAAGATCGACGAGATCCTGCGCAAGGTGGATCCTCAGAACGGCGAGCGTATTATCCAGGCACTCGATGACGATTATGCCGGGCGACACACCGATGCCCGCCACGCGCACCGCTGAGGAACGATGCCAGAGAGCCGAACCGCTCACGTTCTTATCCATGGACGCGTCCAAGGCGTGGGCTTTCGCGCCTGGACGCAGCACCAGGCGGAGCTGCACGGCCTGAGAGGCTGGGTTCGCAACCGACGGGACGGTTCGGTGGAGGCGGTGTTTTCCGGCCCCGGCGATCTGGTGGAAGCCACCCTCAAGGCATGCGGGCAAGGACCGCGGGGATCCATGGTGGAGCGGGTCGAACCGGTCGAAGACGGCGAGGCGGCAATAGGTCCGTTCGAACGATTCGAGGTACGCGAAACGCGCTAGCCTTTGGGCTCTAGGGTCTCGACGGGCGCCCCTGCATTCTTCCATGCGGTAAACCCGCCCTCCACATGGGCGACCGGCCGCAGCCCCATGTCCTGCGCCGTTGCGGCAGACAGAGCCGAGCGCCAGCCGGCAGCGCAGAAGAACACGAAGGTCTTGTCCTGGGCGAAGACCGGCTTGTGATAGGGGCTTTCCGGATCGATCCAGAATTCCAGCATGCCCCGCGGGCAATGCACAGCGCCGGGAATGCGACCCTCGCGATCCAGTTCGCGCGGGTCGCGCAGGTCGACGAAAACCACGTCCTCGCGTCCATGCAGGGCCACCGCATCGGCTATAGGGAGTGTTTTGATCTTTGCGCTGGCCTCATTGAGCAATGTCTTGTAGCCGCGTGTGATGGTCTGAGGCATGACGGGGCGTTTCCCTTTGAGGCTTCGAACAAACTGGGCATGATGGCGGCAGAGTCAACCGGAGACGAAGAGTGCTGGGTTTCACCAATCTCGACTATGCGGCCTTCGCGTTCTTCCTCATGGCATGGTTCGGCTATCACGCCGCGGTCGAACTCACCCCTGTGGGGCAGAAGAGCCTGAACAAGGTGATGAACCAGTACCGCTATCGCTGGATGGAGCAGATGGTGGTGCGTGAGAACCGCATCGTCGACACCACGATCCTGACCTCCCTCATGAACGGCACCGCGTTCTTCGCCTCCACCTCGCTGATTGCCATTGGCGGCGTGCTGGCGCTGCTGCGCTCCACCGATGCGGTTCTGCCGGTCTTCGCCGATCTTCCCTTCGGCGAGCCGCCGACGCGGTTGGCTTGGGACATCAAGGTGGTGGGGCTGGCAGTGATCTTCGTCTATGCCTTCTTCAAGTTCGCCTGGTCGTACCGGCTCTTCAACTACATGGCGATCATCGTGGGCGCCGTGCCCGTCCTCAGGGAGAGCAGCCGCGAGGAGGGGCTTGCGGTAGCCCGCCAAGCCGCGGCGATGAACGCTGTTGCGGGCAAGCACTTCAATCGCGGCCAGCGGGCCTTCTTCTTCTCGCTTGCCTATCTGGGCTGGTTCATCAGCGCCTATCTTTTCATGGGAGCGACGGCCGGCGTTCTTCTGGTGATGTGGCGACGCCAGTTCGCCTCGGATGCCCTGGATGCAG
>JALYFY010000815.1 GCA_030777385.1 Pseudomonadota bacterium
GGTTCCAGGCGGAGACGATCAGGCGGCGGCTGTCGGGATTGCGGCGGATCTCGTCTAGAACCCACCGGATCTGATCGACCGTGCCGCCGTCAGGCTTGGCCCAGGAGCGCCATTGCTTGCCGTAGACGGGGCCGAGATCGCCGTTCTCGTCGGCCCATTCGTCCCAGATCGAGACGCCGTTCTCCTTGAGATACCGGATGTTGGTGTCGCCGTTCAGGAACCAGAGAAGCTCGTGGACGATCGACTTCAGGTGGAGCTTCTTCGTGGTGACGAGCGGGAAGCCCTGGCTGAGATCGAAACGCATCTGATGGCCGAAGACGGAAATCGTCCCTGTTCCCGTCCGGTCGTCCTTGCGGACGCCCTCGTCCATGATGCGGCGAATGAGGTCGAGATAGGCTTGCATGGGGTGCTCCTTCCCCAATCATAGGGCACCAGCACGCTCTCTCCGAGTCTGGTCCTCGCCATTTTTTGTGAATCAGTTAACTCAAACAGGGACTATGAAGCATGACTATAAGGCAGTCCGCCCCTGTGTCTCCGGACTCCAATTCGTGATTACCCAGGCTGCTCCCACCCTTTCAAAATCGCTCAGCTCCACCTATATTGGAGGGGCTGGTCGCAAGACTGGCTATGGCGATAAACGGCTATCGGAATAAACCCATCGGACCCGGGGGCGGCACCCGGCGCCTCCACCCAAATCCAGGTTAAACCTGGGTTTAGGCAGGGGCGAAACAGGATCGACGAGGGCGTAAAGGGTAGACTTTCGCTCGGCATGGTTCCGCCGGCATCGGGCCATTCAATAGTTGCCAACGACAACTATGCTCCGGTTGCAGTGGCTGCGTAAGCGGTCCCTAACACCAGCGCAAAGCCCTGGCGTTTAGCACCGTCAGGCGGGGTGTGGAGGCACCTGGCAACAGAAGCCTCTACGTCTGTGTTCACAAGGGCTCCCATATGGCCGGCAAAGACCTGATACGCTACGATCTTCTTGTGCAGGACGCGCTGAAAAGCGTTGTACGCAAAGTGCTGATCGACGCCAAGGACGGACTTCCGGGCGAGCACCATTTCTACATCTCCTTTCAGACGGATTTCCCCGGCGTTCGCCTGTCGAACCGCCTGCGCGATAAATATCCGCAGGAGATGACGATCGTGCTCCAGCACCAGTTCTGGGACCTCAATGTCACCGAGCACACCTTCGAGGTGGGCCTCTCCTTCTCCGGCATTCCGGAGCGGCTGCTCATTCCTTTCGATGCTCTCACAGGTTTCTTCGACCCTTCCGTTCAGTTCGGGCTCAAGTTCGACAGCCAGGATGAGGATGAAGAGGAGGACGAGATGGTCGATGCACCGCCGGCCCCGCAGCCGATTCGCAGCTCGGATCCTGTCGAATTGAAGCAGCCCCGCAAAGCCCTGCCTGCGGCGGAAAAGAAGGCCGTCGCGGAAGGTTCAGGTGCTTCGAGGGTCGACTCGTCGGACGTTCCGGCGCCGGCAGCGTCGGAAGCCGATGCGGATGCCTCGGGCAGCGCCGAGGTCGTGAGCCTCGACGCTTTCCGCAAGAAGAACTAGGCTCTTCCAACCGTTCTCGTTCAAGCCGCGGCCGGTGCGGCCATCGGCACGCGCTGTGTCACATGCATCGGCAGGCCTCCCCCTGGCCGCAAGGTGATCCGCTGCACAGGGACCACCTCGTGCCCCTCCACAAGGTCGAGCCGGAAATTTCTGGCGATGGTTGCCAGAACGATCACGGCCTCCTGCAGCGAAAAGCTCGCGCCGATGCAGACCCGGGGCCCGGCCCCAAAGGGCAGGTAGGCGAAACGGTCGATGCGTCCCCGCTCCTCCGGCAGGAAGCGCTCGGGCCGGAAAACGTCAGGCTGATCCCATAACGTCTTGTGACGGTGAAGAACGTAAGGCGCGATCACCACCATCGAACCTGCTGGAATCTGCAAGTCTCCAATCGCGTCGTCGTTGATGGCGGCCCGGCTCATATAGGGTGCCGGCGGATAGAGGCGGATCGCCTCGTCGATGACCGCACGCGTATAGACGAGCCGATCCAGGTGATGAGCCTCCAGAGGGCCTGCGCCCAAAACCTCATCGACCTCCCGCTCCACCTTCGTCCGGACCCTCTCGTCCTGGGAAATCAGGTAAAGCGACCAGGACAGGGCATTGGCCGTCGTCTCATGCCCGGCTCCGATGAAGGTGACGATGTTGGTGCGCACCTCGATGTCGCTCAGGCCCTTCCCGGTCTCGGGATCAGCCGCCTCCAGGAGAAGGGTGAGCAGGTCCCGCGGCGCAGGCTCACCCCGGGCGAGCATGGCTTTGCGCGCATCGATGAGTTCGTTGACTGTTTCCTCGAAGAACTGAATCGACGGCCTTGCCCGCAGTCGCCCGATCCGTGGAACCCAGTTCGGAAAGCCAAAGAGGTCGAGGGGATCGACCCGCCCCAGGGAGTTGAAGTAGCGCGTTATTGCCCGGCCGAGCGCGTCCGGATCCCGCGGCACGCCCTGGGTGAAGATCGTCCTCTCCAGCACGTCGAGGGTCACCCGGGTCATATCGAGCGAGGCGTCGACCACGCGGCCGTCCGGGCGCCGCTGCCAGCGCCTGACGAGGCGCTCCGCCGCCTCGACCATGGAAGGGAAGAAGCTGCCTACCGTGCGAGGCGTGAAGAGCGGCGCGATGGTGCGGCGCTGGAGCCGCCACTCGTCGCCTTCAGCCGTAACAAGCCCTCTGCCGAGACCTGGCGCCAGAATCCTGATCTGCAGGTCGTCCTTCCGGTAGTTGGCGGCATTGTCCAGGAGGATATGGCGGATAACGGCTGGGTCGTTCACCACCGTCATGCGGCCCAGGGCTCCATCGCCGGTGACGATCGGCTCCTCGAAGTGGGCTTCCATCCAGGTGGCGAGGGGGTTTTCGCGCGCGGCGCGCAAAAAGGCCACCATCCCGAGAGGCTCGGTGCGCGGCTTCGGCGCCGGCGGGCGGAAGAGAGGCGTTTCGAGGGTGTCACTCATGTGATTTTACGGAGCCTCCAAGCGCCTTCGCTGTTGCGAGCGCCATACTTTGAGATAAGAACACCCAACTCCATCGAAAGAGGTCAGGATGTCGCCCTCAACCCGCATCGAAACAGATACCTTCGGCCCCATCGACGTTCCCGCCGACAAGCTCTGGGGTGCCCAGACGCAGCGTTCGATCCAGAACTTCCGCATCGGGACGGATCGGATGCCGATCCCCCTCGTCCATGCGCTGGCCCTTGTGAAGCAGGCCGCGGCCCTTGTGAACAAGGATCTCGGCAAGCTCGAGCCGCGCCTGGCCGACGCCATAGCGTCTGCCGCCGCCGATGTGGTGCAGGGCAAGTACGACGACGAGTTCCCCCTCGTGGTCTATCAGACGGGCTCGGGCACCCAGTCCAACATGAACATGAACGAGGTTCTGTCGAACCTTGCCATCGAACGTCTGGGTGGAGAACGCGGCAGCAAGAAGCCGGTTCACCCCAACGACCATGTGAACATGGGCCAGTCGTCGAACGACGCATTCCCGACCGCCATGCACATTGCCGTGGCGCGTGAAATCCACGACCGGCTCCTGCCCGCCCTCAAGCACCTGCTCAAGGCGCTCGAGGACAAGCAGGAGGCCTTCAAGGACATCGTGAAGATCGGCCGCACGCACCTGCAGGACGCGACCCCGGTCACCCTCGGCCAGGAATTCTCCGGCTATGCCGCTCAGGTGCGCCTCGGCATCGCTCGCATCGAGACGACGCTCCCCGGCATCTACGCGCTCGCCCAGGGCGGCACGGCCGTCGGCACCGGCCTCAACGCGCACCCTGAATTTGCCGACCGCTTCGCCGCGAAGGTCATGGAGCTGACCGCCCTGCCCTTCACCTCAGCCGCCAACAAGTTCGAGGCGCTTGCTTCGAACGATGCCCTCGTCTTCACCCATGGCGCCCTGGCAAGCCTTGCGGCAGGCCTGTTCAAGATCGCCAACGACATCCGCCTGATGGGATCGGGCCCCCGCTCCGGCATCGGCGAGATTTCCCTGCCCGAGAATGAGCCCGGCTCGTCCATCATGCCCGGCAAGGTCAACCCGACCCAGGCCGAGGCCATGACGATGCTCTGCGCCCAGGTTGCCGGCAACCAGACCACCGTCACCTTCGCGGGCAGCCAAGGCCATTTCGAGCTCAATGTGTTCAAGCCGGTGATCGTGAACGCGGTGCTGCAATCGATCCGCCTGCTCGCCGACGGCGCAGTCAGCTTCACCGACAATGCTGTCGTGGGCATCGAACCCAACCACGACCGCCTGCGGGAACTCATGGAGCGCTCCTTGATGCTCGTGACGGCTCTCGCCCCGACCATCGGCTATGACAAGGCGGCGGCCATCGCGAAGTCCGCGCACAAGAACGGCACGACCCTTAAGGAAGAGGCCCTCAAGGCCGGCGTGTCCTCTGAGGACTTCGATGCCGTCGTCCGCCCAGAGACCATGCTGTCGCCGGGCTAGTATGCTAAAGAGGCGCCATGGCTGAGATCATCAATCTGCGCCAGGCGCGCAAGCAGAAGGCGCGGGCCGAGAAAGAGGCCCGCGCCGCCGAGAACCGTACGAGCTTCGGCCGTACAAAGGCCGAGAAGAAGCTCACCAAAGCCGAGCTGGATTTGGCGCAGAGCCGTCTCGATTCCCACAAGCGCGACCCTGACGAGACCCCTTAGATGGGCTTTGAGATCGTCAAGCGCTCCGTCTCCATTGCCGGTCACCGGACGAGCATCTCCCTTGAGGAGCCCTTCTGGGAGGTTCTGCGGGAGATTGCGGAGCGGGAGAAGCTCTCCATCCAGGCCCTGATCGGCCGCATCGATGCGGAGCGGGACGAGCAGAATCTCTCCTCGGCCATTCGGGTCTTCGTGCTGA
>JALYFY010000816.1 GCA_030777385.1 Pseudomonadota bacterium
ACCGAGACGGTGTTCAACTGGCCCGGCATGGGCAAGCTCATCATCGACTCCATCACCGTGCTCGACCGGCCCGTGATGGTCGCCTACCTCATCCTTGTGGTGTTCCTCTTCGTCATGATCAATCTCGTCGTCGACCTGATCTACGGTCAGCTCGATCCGCGCATTCGCGTAAAGGCAGCGTCATGAGCAGCTCTCCCGCCCTGGCAGCTCCCATCGAAACAGGGTCGATCCGGCTCGCCAACTTCTGGTCGGATTTCAAGCGGAGCCCGGTTGCTCTTGCTGCCTTGATCATTGTGGTCATCATCGTTCTCATGGCCGTGTTCGCACCCTTCGTGGCACCGCAGGATCCGTACAATCAGGAGATGCTCGACCTGTTCGATGCCCGTCTCGAGCCAGGCGAAACCGGCTCAGGCGGCTATGTCCATTGGCTCGGCACGGATGCGGCCGGCCGCGACATCTTCTCGGCCATTCTCTACGGGCTGCGCACGAGCCTGATCGTCGGCGTCATGGCCAGCACTTTCGCCCTGGTGCTCGGCGCGACGGTGGGCCTTATGGCCGCCTATTACGGCGGTCGGATCGAAGCCATCATCATGCGCATCATCGACCTGCAGCTCTCATTGCCTGCGATTCTGCTCGCGCTGGTGCTGGTCGCCATGCTGGGGCAAGGGCTGATGCAGCTCATTGCTGCCCTGGTTGCCGCGCAATACGCCTACTTCGCCCGCACCACTCATGGCGCGGCGAGCGCGGAGCGGCGGAAGGATTACATCGAGGCTGCCCTTTCCACGCCGCTGCCGGCGCGCCATGTGCTGTTCCGTCACCTCCTGCCGAATGCCCTACCGCCCTTGATCGTGGTGGCGACGGTGCAGGTGGCGAACTCCATCGCTCTCGAGGCAACCCTGTCGTTCCTGGGCCTCGGCCTTCCGATCACCCAGCCCTCGCTCGGGTCCCTGATCTCCAATGGCTTCCAGTTCCTGCTGTCGGGCCGCTATTGGATCTCGATTTATCCCGGCATCGCCCTGATGCTGACCGTCGTCGCCATCAATCTCGTGGGCGACCAGGTCCGCAGCGTTCTGAACCCGAGGAACAGCCGATGAGCGAAGCCGTTCTTCGCGTCAACAATCTCCAGACGCAATTCCAGACCCGGGCCGGTGTCCTGAAGGCGGTCGATGGCGTCAGCTTCGAGGTCGCCCGCGGGCGCATCCTCGGCCTCGTCGGCGAGTCCGGCTCCGGCAAGAGCGTGACCGGTTATTCGATCCTGGGCTTGATCGAGGCGCCTGGCAAAATCTCAGGTGGCGAAATCATCCTGAACGGTCAGGACATCACCCGCCTGAAAGGCGAGGCGATGCGCCGGGTGAGGGGCGCTCAGATCGCCATGGTCTTTCAAGACCCGATGATGACCCTCAATCCGGTTCTCAAGATCGGAACGCAGATGATCGCAGCCGTGCAGGCACACGACAGGGTCTCGCGCAAAGCGGCCCGGGCAAGAGCCCGCGATGCGCTTGCCAAAGTGGGCATTCCTAGCCCTGAGGAGCGCCTTGACGCCTATCCGCATCAGCTCTCCGGCGGCATGCGTCAGCGCGTGGCGATTGCGACGGCTCTGCTGCACAGCCCCGCCGTGATCATCGCCGATGAGCCGACGACGGCGCTCGACGTTTCGATCCAGGGGCAGATCCTGGCCGAGGTGCGCCGCCTTGCGGACGAGACCGGTACGGCCTTCGTGTGGGTGACGCACGATCTTGCCGTGGTGTCCAGTCTCGCCGACGATATCTGCGTCATGTATGCGGGTCGCGTGGTGGAGAGCGGTCCGGCGGACTCCGTCATTGCGTCTCCGCGCCATCCCTACACGGCGGGCCTTCTCGCCTCCGTTCCGGCCGAGCACGAGCCGGGAACGAGGCTTCCGCAGGTTCCGGGGTCGACGCCGTCACTGGCCAATTTGCCGTCAGGTTGTGCGTTTGCGCCTCGCTGCCCCAAGGCGGGACCTGCCTGCACGACCACACCGCCCGTCCAGCACTTCGAAGATGGACGCACCGCCCTTTGCCATTACCCGATCGAGCCCGTTTCATGCCAGCCGCTCTCCTTGACATCGACCACGTATCGAAGCGCTTCATAAAGCGTCCCAATCTGGGTGACCGTATCGCTGGCCTGTTCGGTGCAGGTCAGAAGTCCGAGATCGTGCGCGCGGTAACGGATGTCAGCCTCACGGTATCGAAAGGCGAGGTCGTCGGCCTCGTGGGCGAATCCGGCTGCGGCAAGTCCACCCTGGGCCGCATGATCGCCGGCATCTACACGCCAAGCGACGGCAAGATCCTGTTCGGCAACGCGCCTGTCGCGAAAGAGCAGGGGCGGCGCACGCATAAGCTGACCACGCGCGTGCAGATGATCCATCAGGATCCCTACGCAAGCCTCAACCCGCGCATCCGCATCGGCGATACGGTGTCCGAGGGTCCGGTGGCGCATAACATCGTCAAAGGCCGCGATGCCGATGCTTACGTGGCCGACATGCTCGGGCGCGTGGGGCTCGATCCGGGCTACCGCAGGCGCTTTCCGCATCAGTTCTCCGGCGGCCAGCGGCAGCGCATCGCCATCGCCCGGGCGCTTGCCATGAAGCCGGACCTTCTGGTGCTCGACGAGCCGGTGGCCTCGCTCGACGTGTCGATCCAGGCGCAGGTGCTCAACCTGTTCATGGACCTGCGCCAGGATCTGGACCTCACCGGGGTTTTCATCAGCCACGATCTCGGCGTGGTGCGGCACGTGTCCGACCGGGTTGCGATTATGTATCTCGGCCGCATCGTCGAACTGGCCCCGACCGCTGAGCTCTACGCCCAGCCGAACCACCCCTATACCCGCGCGCTCTTCGAGAGCGTTCCGCGCGTCGGCGTGGGGCGGAAGAACTTCCGCCCGATTGCCGGCGAGATCCCGTCGCCGCTCAACCCGCCGAGCGGCTGCCACTTCCACCCCCGGTGCCCATTCGCCGGCCCGCGCTGCAAGCGCGAGGCGCCGCCCTTGGCCCCTATCGGCCCAGGCCGCTTCTCGGCCTGCCATCTCAACACCGGTGGAACCGAGTGATCTGAAGAGTTCAGGACATGACCCAGCCAGTATCCCTGTCGGCGCTCCATGAGCGCATCGCCGCCGTCAACGACGTGCTGAACGCAACCTCCCTCCTCACATGGGACTCCCGCACCATGATGCCGGCCGGCGGGGCGGAAACCCGGGGTCACCAGATCGCGACCCTCACCCGCGTCGCCCGCGATCTGCTTCTCGCGCCCGAGACCGAGAAGGCTCTCGATGAGGCTGAGCGGGCTGTGGAGGAGCTTCCCGAGGATGCCGCCGAGAGGCGCATGGTCCTGCAGACGCGCCACGCTGTGGAGCATCATCGCAGCGTTCCGGCCTCCCTGATCCAGGAGCGAGCCGCGCTTCGCACCGTCGCGCAATCCGCCTGGATCGAGGGACGCTCGAAGAGCGACTTCTCGATCTTCGCGCCGCATCTCGCCAAAACCGTCGAATTGTCGCGCGCCTATGCGGATTGCATCGGCTGGAGCGAGCACCCCTACGACGCCATGGTGTCGATCTACGAGCCGGGAGAGACGGCAGCCAGCCTCAAGGCCTTGTTCGCGAAGCTCCGCACGGGCATCCTGCCGATCCTGGAGGCTGCACGCTCCCGGCCTGCGCCGCGCTCGGACTTCCTGTTCCGCGATTTTCCCGAGGAGGGGCAGCGCGCTTTCGGCATGACCCTTGCCGAAAAGCTCGGCTACGATCTCCAGCGCGGGCGTCTCGACACCACCGTGCATCCGTTCGAGGTGTCGTTCACCCGCAACGACGTGCGGATCACCACCCGCTACAGCCGCAACTACCTGCCCGCGTCCATGTTCGGCACGGCTCACGAGGTGGGTCACGGGCTCTACGAGCAGGGCGTGGACCCGGCCTATACCCGCACGACGCTCGCCACCGATCTGGTGGGCCTCTACGCGGTGGGCGGTACCAGCTTCGGCGCGCACGAATCCCAGTCCCGGCTTTGGGAGAACCACATCGTGCGCAGCCGGACATTCTGGCAGCTGCACTTCCCCGAACTGCAGCGCCACTTCCCCGACCAGCTCGGCGATGTGAGCGCGGAGGAGTTCTACCGGGCCGTCACCCGCGTGGAGCCCGGCTTCATCCGCGTCGAGGCGGATGAGCTGACCTACGATCTCCACATCATGCTGCGCACCGACATCGAGTGCGCGCTCATGGACGGCTCGCTTCCCGTATCCGACCTGCCGGGCGCCTGGAACGCTGCCATCAAGCGCGACCTCGGTCTCGACGTGCC
>JALYFY010000817.1 GCA_030777385.1 Pseudomonadota bacterium
GCGACGGGCTCCTGCTCGTGTTCAAGAAGGACACGGGAGAACTGGCTGCCGTGCTCAACGACAGAGGACGGTTGACCGATCTGCGAACGGCCGCAGCAGGAGCTGTCGCGGCGAGGCATCTGGCTCCCGAACAGGTGGACGCAGTGGGTGTGCTTGGGACTGGCATTCAGGCTGAACTCCAGGTTCAGCTGCTCCAATCCGTTCGGCCTTGCCGGAACATCGTCGTTTGGGGTCGCAACCCTGAGCGGGTTTCTGCTTATGCACGGCGGATGCAGGACAGGGACTTTGCAGTTCATGGGGCGAGGTCACCTTCGGAGGTCGCCTCCTGCTGCCGCCTGATCATCACCGCTACGGCAAGCGCCGCTCCGCTCCTGCAATGGCAGGACATTCG
The DNA here is from genome assembly GCA_030777385.1 of Pseudomonadota bacterium. Taxonomy (GTDB): domain Bacteria; phylum Pseudomonadota; class Alphaproteobacteria; order Rhizobiales; family Beijerinckiaceae; genus Microvirga. Next base: position 392 of record JALYFY010000817.1, read on the forward strand.
GCCAGGCACCCATATCACGGCCATCGGGGCGGACAGTGCCGACAAGCAGGAGCTGGATGGAGCGATCATCCACAATGCCGATCTTGTTGTCACCGACAGCAGAGCGCAGGCCCGGTCCCGCGGGGAGCTTTGGCACGCTTATGGCAAAGGTGGACATGCCATGGGTAAGGTTGTTGAGATCGGCGAAATTGTCATGGGGCAAGCAGAGGGACGGAGGCTGCCGGATCAGGTGACGGTTTCCACATTCTCAGGGCTGGCGGTTCAGGATATCGCCGTCGCCTCCGCGGTTTTGGCGGGAAAGTAGCGCAGCCCCTTCGGCTGACACGATCTCCTCACGAGGCGTTTAAGCCTGTCGCCACCTGAGGGGCCAGCTCGATACGCTCGATCAATGCATCGATCTCCGAGATTTTTGTGAGCCGGCGCTTGCATTGCCTGTCCAGGTACCATGACCGGCAGACACTGAGCGCCAGGAGCGGCAAAGCCCAGAGGATATCCACGGCCTCCAGGAGCACCAACACCAGAAATGTGATCGACAGACCCCAGGCTTCGATCCGCCCGAAGCCCTCGGTGAGTTCGTTTTTCATGAACAACTGCTGCCGCTCGTTCAGCAGGCGAGCCTTTGCGTGTTCAAGCAAGCGGCTCCGGGCCACGATAGGTTGAGATCTGCGCAAGCTTTGAAGGGAGCCCCTCAGGCCCGCCAGTTCCGGCGACCTGTCCAGGTGCACAGGAGCATCGGTGTCGACATGCGAGAACGCCGCTGCGATGCGCTGGTAGAGACTGACGAGTGCGGGAGGGCGATTGTCCTGCTCGCTGGGCAGAACACCAGGCTCGAAACTGTCGATAATACGCTGGCGGATTTGGGCCGCCTGCGCTTCGGATTTGATCCTGGATTCGCCCGGTGCGAAGCAGGCCGCAACGTGCTCGGCGATCGCACCTTCGATTGCGGCTTCGGCCCTATCCGACGACATCAGCAGCTTCCTCAACTCTGGACCGCCATCCGCGACGATCAGCAGAGCGAATGCGGCAAGATGCTCGGGCTGAAGCGTCCGGCGGCTCCAATCCGGCAGCCTTCTTAGTTTCCGTCGAACAGGGTTAACAGCGGATTAAGCAAACCCACCAATGACAGGGTTTTTAGGCAAATTATCTTGGTCTGTGATGCTTTCTTAAAAGCAGCTTCTAGCGATGGTCCTCAGGGATCAGGGACGCAAGGTCCTGGAGGAATTTGATCGATCCTTGCGGTCGCCCCTCCTGCTCGGCAATCTCGATGATATGGTTCAGGATGCTTGCGATCTCGCTGAGCTTTGCGACGCGTCCCGCCGACAGGACATGAAAGAAAGTCGAGAAGGCAACGGCAATCGCCTGATCGTGCTCCTCGAGCCTGCGGCATTGCTCCTTGAGGGCCTTGATGTCTTTCTCCTGGGCAGAGACGATTTCCACCAAGGTGAGCATCTGCTCTGCCAGGGTATCCATGGAAGCGTTCATGTCTGTCGGTTGTCCCGGATCTTTCGAGGGTAATGCAGGCCAAGCCTCCAAGACGGTCTGGCGTTTCATCGTGCTGCTCAAAGAAATGAGCTCAGGCGCGGTGCTGTCTGCCTCATGAGGCCCGCCCGTTCTTCTCGACGGCGGTGGGTTGCCAAGCACCGCTTCGGTCTCTTCCATGACGACTTGGGGCATGCCAGTGACACGGGCGAGTCTGGACACTGTCCTCTGCAGGAGGCTGCGCACTTTGACCTGAACACCAGCGATCACGTTCTCACTTCTGCTCCTGCCGCCATGGCTCCCGATCCACTTTCGAGAGGCTCTTGACGGTAGCATGCCTTGGAGCCGAATGCTTCAGGAAGCTGCCTTTCAGAGCCTGCTGCCCGTGAGTAGCTGTGAACAGATCATCCGCGTGCGTAGAGCAGGCGGGCCCTGATGGTGCCGTCCAGGGCCCGGATTTCATCCAGGGTGTCCCTGCTTTGCTCCGGCAGGCCTTCGGCCTCGATCACCACATAGCCGATCTCGCCATCCGTCTGCAGGTGCTGGGCCGTGATGTTGAGGCCCCGTTGCGAGAAGGCATTGTTGAGCCGCCCCAGCATGCCCGGCACATTGCGGTGAACATGGATGTAGCGGGTGCCCGAGGGGCGGGACGGCAGCTGAACCTGCGGAAAGTTTACGGCTCCCACGGTCGTGCCCACATCGGAATACTCGACCAGCTTCTTGGCAACCTCAGCGCCGATGCGCTCCTGCGCCTCCTCCGTGGAGCCGCCGATATGCGGTGTCAGAATAACGTTGTCGAGGCCCTGCAGTGGGGAAGCGAACGGGTCCTTGTTCGAGGCGGGCTCGACCGGAAAAACATCCACCGCGGCGCCGCGCAGATGCCCGTTCTTGAGGGCAACTGCCAGTGCATCGAGGTCGACGACGGTGCCGCGGCTGTTGTTGATGAGATAGGCGCCCCTCTTCATGGCTGCGATTTCGGCTTCGCCGATCATGCCATGGGTGGCAGGTGTCTCGGGCACATGGAGGCTGACGATATCGCTTTGCGCCAGCAGAGCGTGCAGGCTGTCGGCCGGTTCCGTGTTGCCGTGCCGGAGCTTGTCGGTCTGATCGAAGAAAATGACCCGCATGCCCATGGCCTCGGCAAGGTACGACAGCTGCGAGCCGATATTGCCGTAGCCCACGATGCCGAGGGTCTTGCCGCGCACCTCGTGGCTGTCGGCGGCAGACTTGTCCCAGCGGCCTGCATGGGCCGCAGCGGATTTCGAGAAGGTGCGGCGCAGCAGCATGACAATCTCGCCGATCACGAGTTCGGCCACGCTGCGGGTGTTGGAGAACGGAGCGTTGAAGACCGGAATGCCCGCGTGCCGGGCGGCTTCCAGATCGACCTGGTTGGTGCCGACGCTGAAGCACCCGACCGCAATCAGCCTGTTTGCTGCGGCCAGAACCTTGCGGGTCAGCTGCGTCCGCGAGCGAATGCCGAGCAGGTGAACGCCCTGCAGGGCCTCGATCAAGTCGCTCTCGTCAAGAGCCGTCTTGAGATGCGTCATGTTCGTGTAGCCGGCCGCCCTGATCAGATCGACAGCGCTGTCATTCACCCCCTCGAGCAAAAGAACGCGGATCTTGTCTTTCTGAAGAGAGAACATCTCGGACATATCAGCTCCAACTGCCTTCCATGCGCATGCCATAGCGCGCTGGGGCAGGGG
>JALYFY010000818.1 GCA_030777385.1 Pseudomonadota bacterium
GAGCCACACGGCTCCGGGCCCACAGGTGCTGGCTCTTTGACATAGCCACAGCAGCAGAACTCAAGGACGGCACTGACACGCGTCATCCCGGACGAAGCGCAGCGCAGAGCCGGGATCGCCTTCAGAATAAAGCCCTGTCATCCCGGGGCTGCGCAGCAGAGCCCGGGATCCAGAACCGCTGACGGTGCAAGAGAGAACACAGCGGCTGCGCATCGTCTCAAGCGCCAGCGTCTTGGTTCTGGATCCCCGCCTGCGCGGGGATGACAGCGTCGAGTGTCCAGCGCTAGTCCGATCGCACAATCCGGGAGCACCATTGATCCTTCCCGGATCAGACAGCGATATATGGGCCAGCCCCTCAGGATGACGGGCGTGATGGATCAAACAAGCTCAGCTCGTCTGACGCTCCCGACCCGTGGTCCGGCCGTTAGCTGCCGTCCCGCCGGCGGCTCCGGCCGTGCCAATGCCGGGATTGCCCGTAACGGCTCCGGCGTCGTCGGCCTCCGTGCCCGTTGCGTGGCCTCCCTGTCGCTGCCCGATGCGCAGGTTGTTCTGCACGTGGTTCACGCCTGAGACGGACTCGGCAAGGTCTTCGGCCCGGCGCTTCTCGTTGCGGTCACGGACGGTTCCGGTCAGGATCACCTCCCGGTTCTGAACCTGCACGTCGATTTCCGAGGCATCGATCATGGCATCGTCGGTGAGACGCTCGTTGATGTCCTCGCGAATGCGATCGTCCGAGCGCTGGTAGCCCTTCGGGCCGCGGCCCTGGTGCTCGCCCCGGCGCACCTCGCCCCGGCTGGCGGTGGCGTCGTTGCCGAAGCGGTTGTTGCCGGGACCCATGCCGTAATTGCTGTGATCCCGCCGTTCGTTCACGAGGCTATAGGTGCGCTCCCGGTCCTGCATGCGGCGATCGGCTTCGTTGCTGTCGTCGCCGGGACGGGCACGGTCGCCCGTGATGGTGGAGGCGCCATAGTGCCTTGGGCGGAAGCCCCGGCCGGCGGAACCCGGACCTGCATATTCGTCGCCGGAATTCTGATAGCCGTCGCCCCCGAAGCCGCCGCGCATGCGGGCATCGCGGGCTCCCTCCTGGCCCGGATAGCCGAAGCTGCCGAAAGCGGCGCGCACGTCATCCTCCTCGCGGAAACGGAACCCATCGCGGCCCGGGTTGCGATTGCCGGATTGCGCTGCCCCGCCGCGGTTCTGCTCACGATAGTCGTGCGGGCGATGGCGCCAGTCGTCGCCGTCGTTCTGCAGGCGTCTGTCCAGCTCACGGCGCTCTTCGCCGGTCAGCCGGGCCTGCCCTCCACCGCGGGTCTGGTCGGCACGGGCCGTTGTCGGGGTGCCGGTCCGGTCGGGCTCGGAGGGGGTGGAGATGCGATGCAGCGCGCGGGAGGCATCAGCCTCGCGGTCGGTCGCCAAATCGCCGAGCGCCACGATGCCGACCAGGTGCTTGTCGTGGTCGACCACCGGAAGGCGGCGGATCTGATGGTCGCTCATCAGCTCGACGATGTGGCTCACATCGTCGTCATCGAAGCACCACCAGACATTGTCGGACATGACATCGCGTACGCGGGTTGTGTCCGGTGCGAGGCCGGCTGCGGTGGCCCTGACCGTGATATCCCGGTCCGTGATCACGCCGCGCAGGCGCCGTCCGTCGCAGACGGGCAGGGCACCGACATTCATTTCATCCATCAGGCGTGCTGCTTCCTGGATAGTCCGGTCGGGACTGACCACGCGCACGTTGCGAGTCATGATGTCTGCGATCTTCATGAGCTTCCTCTCCTGCAAGGTCACGCCTTGGAGGTTCAGGCTCATGCGTGGCGCGACCGATGATTGGCCATCGGTCAATGCCGCCAGGACGGAAAGGTTCAGGGAGCTTACGGGGTTGCGATGATCTCGATGTCCCGGTCCAGGCCGCTCTCGATCTTGAACTCGCGGGTGAAGACCTTGCCCTCATGGCGGGCGATCAGGACATACTCGCCCTCCGCAAGCGTGACCGACGGGAAGGCGCCAATGGCCTCGCGGATCACGTCGCCGCCCGGCGTGAGAACGCTGAAGGCCGTGCCGGCAAAGGCTTCGCCGCCCGCTGACCCGACCAGCTTCAGGGTCACGGTTGCGGCGCGGTGGTTGAGGGTCGCCTCCGTGACCCGCCCGGACTCCACCTTCAGGTCGCTGCGCATGATGGCATTGGCGTCGCCATAGGTGGACACCACGTGATAGGTGCCCTCGGGCAGGCGGATCATGTCGTTTGCCTTGGCGTCGGCAATCACCAGGCGCCCTTCGGAGTTCTGGGCTTCCGGCACATAGACCGAGAAGGTAACCCGGTTCGGCGGAATGGGGCTTTCACCCACGGCGCCCTTCAGCTGCAGGGCCCCTGCATTGATCGCCAGACGCTCGTTGAGATTGCCGCGCTGGACGCTGATACGTTTGGAGGCGCTCGCAAAACCATAGGCCACATGCACGATATAGTTGCCCGGCGCCAGGGTGAAGCTCGGGCCAGGGCTGCTGGAGCGTCCCACGATATTGGGCTGCGATGCGTCGCCGCGATCCTCGTAGACCCGCCAGACCAATCCTGAGCGGATCGGCTCGTTGCTCCCGGCAAAGGCAGCGCTGGCGTTCAGGGTCACCTGGCCGATGGCAATCGGGGGAGGGCTCTGCGACATCGAGGGCACGGCCGGAGACTGCGCCGAGGCCGCGGATGCAGCCAACAAGGCCAACAGGCTGAGGATCGAAGAGGGATGTTTCACGAATGGCATCATCAGCAGAATGGGAAGCCCTCAGCGGATCGGGGCGGCGATTGCGGTCTTGATGGGCTCCTCGTCGCTCTTCACGAAATCGGAGGCGGCGGCAACCAAATTCTCAAGCGACATCGGGCGGAAATGGAACTCGACCCGATGGCGCCCGGCAGGCACCTCGACGCCCCGGAACAGGAGGTTCGTTCGCAGGATAGGGCGGCGCTCCCCATCCACCCATGCCTCCCAGCCGGGATAATGGATGTCGTGCAGAACGAGAATGCCATTCTGGCTGCTCTCGACCTCGAGCGTGACCGAGTTTCTCTGATAGCTGACGATGCGCGCCTCACCCTTGGCTTTGGCAGAGCCGGACGCAGCTGGAGTATAGCTTGCCTTGAGCAGGGGGAGGCTCTCATGGTCTATGAGGGCTTCCGTCTCGCGGTTGAACTCGGGCAGTTCCTCCTGGCCGAGGACCGCCTCGGAGTCGATCGGACTGACATGCTGCGCCACGTAGGCCCGTGGACCGGAGACGTTCAGCCGATAGATCCACATC
>JALYFY010000819.1 GCA_030777385.1 Pseudomonadota bacterium
CTCCCGCTCTCTCGAACTCGCCCGTTCGGATCGCCTCGCCAAGGAGGCCGCTGCCGTCTTCTTCGTGTCGGGCGCCTCCTTCAACGGCTTGGCGATCATGACAGCCGCTGTCGGCAGGGCTTGCCTGATGCGCGCCAAGGGCAGCAAGGCTTCGTGGTCGCAGCTCATGAGTTCCGCTCTCCGGCTCGCCTGGATCTGCGCCAAGCAGCAGCGCGCCATGGGAGCACACTATTGTTGGAGTTCATCACCTTCCTGCATTAAGCACGCCAATCCCGCATTCTGGTTCGGACCCGCCCCACTGAGGCGGAGCACTACAAGGCCCGCGCCCGCTACTGGCTGGCTATGACGCACAAGGTTCAAGACCCGCCCCTGCCCTAAGCCGCGCCACTCTCAACCCGTCCTATCGATCCACTTAGCCAACGGAGATCCGTCATGGCAACGACTAGAGCGGATTCGATTTAGGTGAACTCATATCCGCAGTTGCTGAGGTAGTTCTGGCATTCCTCGGCGGGGAAGCGATCGAGCAGTTCTCCGATGGTGCTCCAGAGCACCTCCTTGGTACGGGCCGCCGCCTTGCGCAGCAGCGCCTTGAGCTTGGCAAACACCTGCTCGATTGGGTTTAGGTCAGGCGAGTACGGCGGCAGGTACAGCAGACTGGCGTCAGCCGCACGGATGGCTTCCCGGATCCCTGCCACCTTGTGAGCCGCTAGGTTGTCGAGTACCACCACGTCCCCCGGCGAGAGCTCCGGCACCAGCACCTGCTCCACGTAGGCGCGGAACACCTCACCGGTCATGGGGCCATCCAGCACCATCGGGGCAATCACGCCGCTGGCGCGCAGGCCGGCCACAAAGGTGGTGATCTTCCAATGCCCCCACGGCGTGGCATCCACCAAGCGTTCACCTCTGGGGCAGCGCCCGTAGCGGCGCACCATGTTGGTTGATGTGCCTGTCTCGTCCAGAAAGACAAAGCGGGTAGGATCCATATAGCGCTGCCACACCCGCCAGTGTCGTCGCTCGCGCGCTACGTCTGCGCGGTCCTGCTCGGCAGCTCTCAGGCTCTTTTTTTATGCGTCAGGCCGGCTCGCCTGAGCCAGCGGCTGATGGTGGAGGTAGCCACCACCACGATGCCGTGCTGACGCAACTCGGCTTGGATCTCCACCAGCGAGATGTCGGCCTTGGCATCGAGGAGGCCCCGCACGAGTGTCTCATGCGGCTCCAGGATGGGACGACGGTGCCCGCCAAAGCGGGCCGGAGCCGGGCTGCCACTCTCCCGAAACCGTCGCATCAGTTTGACAGCTGCGGAGGGGCTCACCTCAAAGCGTAGCGCGGCCTGTCGGATCGAGGATCCGCCTTCCACGGCACGCACGATCCGCTCACGTAAGTCTCGGGACAGAGGAACTGGCATGAGACGCCTCCCGGCCAATCATAACCAGCCTTATGGAATCAGCTCTGCCGATTCCACGCAACCGCTGCACGCTCTAGGGGCGCCTCCCTGCGCTCGCCCTGCCTATATGAAGCCGCTGGACGGGTGTGGGCCCAACCCTTCATGGGACCTTAACCGCGCCTCTCCCATGATCGGGTTCGCACGAGCGGCCTTCAACGGCTGCGAGGGGAGGAAGCGGGCATGACGCAGCCGCGCAAAAGGATCGGGCTTCTGTTCGGGGGACGCTCTGCGGAGCATGAGGTCTCTCAGCTGTCGGCGGCCAATGTCCTGCGCGCCCTCGACCCGGACCGCTACGACATCGTTCTGATCGGCATCGGACGGGATGGACGCTGGCTTCTCTGCGACAGCGGCAATGGCGGCGGACGGGGAGCGAAATCCCTGGAGATTCCTGACGGAGCCCCTCAGGTGGCTCTCCTGCCGGGTGGCGCCGGCGAAATGATCGTCCTGAACGGTTCATCCGGCCGCGATACGCTTCGCCTCGATGCGGTCGTGCCGGTGCTCCATGGACCGAACGGCGAGGACGGAACGGTTCAGGGATTTCTGGAGCTCGCAAACGTCCCCTATATCGGATCCGGCGTCTCGGGTTCTGCGGCCGCGATGGACAAGGACGTGGCCAAGCGCCTCCTGCGCGACAGCGGCCTGCCCGTGGTTCCCTTCCTGACCCTGACGCCCCGCACCCGGGTCGATTACCGGGCGGCCATGGATACGCTCGACACACCCGATCTCTTCGTGAAGCCCGCCAATATGGGCTCATCGGTGGGCGTGTCCCGCGCCACCTCCGCGGAGGAATTCGAGAAGGCCTGCGAACGGGCCTTCACCTATGACAGCAAAGTGCTCGTGGAGCGTAGCGTCACCGGCGCGCGGGAGATCGAATGCTCGGTGCTGGAGGATGCGGCCGGCGAGGTCAAAGCCTCTCCGCTCGGCGAGATCGTGCCCGCAGGCAGCCACGGCTTCTACAGCTATGACGCCAAGTACATCGACGCGGACGGCGCTCTTCTGCGCATTCCGGCTGAACTTCCCGCCGCTCCGGCGCGCCGCATCCAGGAGCTCGCGGTCGAGACGTTCCGGGTCCTGGGCTGCGAGGGTTTGGCCCGCGTCGATTTCTTCGTCGATCCGAAGCAGGAGAGCAGCCTCTTCGTCAACGAGGTGAACACCCTGCCGGGCTTCACGGCGATCAGCATGTATCCCAAGCTCTGGGAGGCCGGAGGCCTGCCGCCGAGCGAGTTGATGGAGGTGCTATCGGGCATGCGGTCGCCCGCCGCGAGCGCCGGAACCGGCTGGCCCTCGTCTAGGCGCCCGAAGGGCTCAGCCTAGCCGATCTTCTCCGCAAGCAGCCCTTCGACGAATTCGGACAGGCCCACGAGC
>JALYFY010000820.1 GCA_030777385.1 Pseudomonadota bacterium
ACTCTGATCGGTCTCGATCGCCTTTTTCAGGCCGATGAGGAGGATGGATCTCTTGATCTTCTGCGCTCGGTTCCCGTGCCTCTTGAAGTGCTGGTTCTTGCGAAAGTTGTAGCCTATTGGCTGACGACAGGCTTACCACTTGCTTTAGCAGTTCCGCTGTTTGGCCTTCTCGTGGCGCTTTCGCCGGAGGCCATGCTGGCCATGGTGGCGACGCTTCTCGTGGGCACGCCCGCGCTCACCTTCATCGGCGCCGTGGGCGCGGCCCTGACCTCGTCGTTACGGCGCGGCGGGCTGATCCTGGCGATCCTGGTGCTGCCCTTCATGATCCCGACCCTGATCTTCGGGGTCTCGGCGGCCAATGCAGCGGTGGGCGGCACGGTGCCTTTCGCGACCCCGTTCCTCATCCTCACGGCCCTGTCGCTGATCGCAGCCGTGGTCGGCACGGTCGGAGCCGCGGCAGCCCTGCGGTCGGGAGAGTAGAAGGCCTATGACCGGACGCCGCGTGATCCGCATGCGCCGCTCCCTGGCCGACCCCGTGCCGGAGCCTCTCTGGCCGGCGGGGATCCGGCCCGTCCCGTTCGAGCCCGAGCGGCATGAGCAGGAGGTAAACGCGCTTCTCGTAGCGGCTTATGCTGGCGGTGGCGGGTACGTGGAGCCCTTTGGGATCTGGTGGCCCAGCCTGCGGAACGATGCGGAATACGATACTGATCTCTGCTTCGTTGCAGCGGATAGGCAGGGTCAGGTCGTAGGCGTGGCGCAGTGCTGGACCAGCGCCTTCGTCAAGGATCTGGCCGTAGCTCCGGGTCGGCGCCGGCAAGGCCTCGGCTCCGCGCTGCTGTGCCACGCGCTCCGCGCCTTCCAGGAGAGGGGTGCGGCCTACCTCGATCTGAAGGTCGATTCGGATAATCCGTCCGGCGCGCTGCGGCTCTACCGCTCGGTTGGATTTGAGGAAATCGAGTCCTACAGGATCACTTAGGGTCTCAGGCGGCTTCCGATCCTTCGGCCTGGGCCGGGGTGAAGGTTGATGTGAACCCTTCCAGGCCCTCGCAGGTGAAGGTCAGGACGCGACCGTTGTCCCGCCGGACCCATCCCCGGTCGATCAGCCGGGACAGGATGGCGGCTCCAAGCGCCCCGCCGAGATGGCTGTGCCGCTCGCTCCAGTCGAGGCAGGCACGGCAGACGGGACGGCGGCCTTTTTCCAGCGCCGCCAGGTCGATGCCGAAATCGGCGAAGAACGCTCGGCCCTTCTCCGTGAGAGCCATGTCTTTCTCAGCCGTGATGAAGCCCTGCTGCTGGGCTCCCTTGAGCAGCGCGACGCCCCGCTCGCCGGCCAGATGATCGTAGCAGACGCGGGCGGATCTCAGCGCCGCATCCTTTGGGCCGGTGCGAACCCGGGTGGCGCCTGTGCGCTGGGCCAAGCCCATGAGGGCCTCCAGCACCTGGGCCACGTCCGGGCCGGAGAGGCGGAAATACCGGTGCCGTCCCTGCTTCTCGGCGATGAGCAGATTGGCCGCATCCAGCTTGGCCAGGTGTCCGCTCGCCGTCTGGATCGTGACGCCTGCGGCCCCGGCCAGTTCGCTGACCGTCAGGGCTCGTCCGTCCATGAGGGCGGTGAGGATGTTGGCGCGGGCCGGATCGCCGAGAAGGGAGGCGACGGAGGCGATGACAGGACCTTCTTTCATACTTCGATCATAGCCGAACCATCGGCGTCGATCAATCCGCTAAGACAGATGGGTGCTTCAGCCAACAGGATGCCTGCCCATGATCACCTGCTTCATTCGCTACGAGATCGACCCGTTCAAGGTCTCCGCCTTTGATGAATATGCGCGCAACTGGGGGCAGGCCATTCCCCGCTGCGGCGCGGATCTCATCGGCTATTTTTCGCCGCATGAGGGCTCCGCCACGACGGCCTACGGCGTTTACAATATCAAAAGCCTTGCGGATTATGAGGCCTATCGCGAACGGCTGCGGGACGATCCCATGGGACGGGCCAACTACGAATTTGCCAAGCGGGAGCAGTTCATCCGCCGCGAGGACCGGATCTTTCTGCGGCTTGCCTCGGCACCTCATGCGGAGCTCATCAGGCCATGATCGCAGTCATCTTCGAAGTCTGGCCGGATGGGGACGGCGGGAAGCGGGATTATCTCGGCCTTGCAGCGGCCCTGCGCTCCGACCTCACGGGCATGGACGGGTTCATCTCCGTCGAGCGTTTTCAGAGCCTCACGGAGCCGGGCAAGCTCTTGTCCCTGTCATTCTGGCGCGATGAGGAGGCGGTGCGGGCGTGGCGCAATCTATCCTCCCATCGCACCACGCAAGAAGCGGGCCGTGCCGGCGTCTTTCGCGACTACCGTCTGCGGGTGGCAGCCGTGATCCGTGACTATGGCCTCAACGAACGCGACGAGGCTCCGGCCGACAGTCGCGCGGCGCACGAGGGCATCACGGTCTCAGGCTGATGCCGAAGGCCTGCTCGATGGCAGGCTTTCCGTCGCGCTCCACCCGGTAGATGGCGCGGTAAAGGCCAGGCTGAAAGCCGCCGGATGGCTGCTTGACGCCGGCAAAGGCCATCCATTGCGCCTTGTCCCGGTCGAGCGGCGGAGCCTTGTTCTGGGCCAGCGGCTTTCCGTCCGGGTCGAAGAGGGTGAGGGTCTGGACATCGCCTCCCTTCAGTCCGATGGCGCGCACATAGGCCACAAGGGCAGGGGACTTCGTGGTCGGCGTGTCCTGCTCGGCCGTGCCTGCCTCGATGGCCTCCATCGTTACGGGGCCGGGGGCGAAGCCCTTGTTGAGCACGCTGCCGGCCTGATAGGCGAGCGCCCGCTGAACCGAGGCCTCCCACAGCGATTTCCCGCCGCCGCACGAGCGTTCGGGAGCCCCATAGGCGAAGGGATCCACCGGCTTGCCGTCCTTGCGAAGGGTGAAGTGCAGATGCGGAAATTCGGTCATACCGGACAGGCCGATCCGCCCGATCCGGTCGCCCGCTCTCACCGTGTCCCCCGACTTCACGGCAAGGCTGCCCTTCGCCATGTGGCAGTACTGCGCCTCCCAGCCGTTTCCGTGGTCGACGACGGCGCCGTTGCCGCATTCCGTGTTGGAAACGCTTTGCCGGTCCCGCGAAGCGATAGAGACATCCTCCACCCCGTCGCGGGTGCGCAGCACCCTGCCGTCGGCCGCTGCGATCACATCGACGCCCGCTTTCTGGGCCGCCGTGGTCGGCACCCGGATATCCGTGCCGTCATGCTTGTCATAGGTAAGCGTGCCGCATTGAAAATCACTGGCGGCAGGAGAAGGGTCGCGGTCCACATAATGCTGAATGAAGCAGGTCTGCCCGATCTCGCAGGCAACCGGGAGGCGTAAGCTGATATCCTGCGCCGCTACCGGGAGAACCGGAACGGTCAGGGCAAGAAGGCTCAGGGCACCAAGGCGCATGGTCGCTCCGCAACAGGGGTGGGCAAACTATAGGCCGCATGGGGTGGCGAATGAAAGGCCGGGCAGATCGAAGGCTGTCGTTGTCGTTCCCGGCCGGAGTGGACAGGAAGGGAATCCATGATGCTGAGGGTGTGGGTGGATCCCCTTCCCTCGCTGACGCTTGGCCTGAGGATGACAACGTAGCTCAAACCCCCGTGTCATTCCCGGCCGGAGATGGCGAAAGCCATCGCAGGGGAAGGGAATCTACAATCGACGTAACGCCATGGATTCCATTCCCGCACTTCGTACGCCCGGGATGACAGGATGGCACTGCCTACGCACATTTCCGGAATGCCCAACCCTCCCGATAGCCCCTAAAAGCCCTTATTCTGGCGAAAACGTTATTCGGCTTGCGGCGATCCTCACGTTGCAGGCGTGGCCTGAGACCGCTACATCGAACCCATGATCCGAGAGCTTGCCAATCCGACCCGCTTCATGAGCCTCAGCGGCACGCTCCTGCCGTGGGTGGGAGCTTTGAGCGCGCTGCTGCTGGCCGTTGGCCTTTATCTCGTGTGGTTCGTGGCGCCGGCCGACTACCAGCAGGGCGACACGGTCAAGATCATGTACATCCATGTGCCGGCGGCCTGGCTGTCCCTGTTCTTCTACACCATCATGGCAAGCTCTGCCCTCGGCACCCTGGTCTGGCGCCACCCGCTGGCGGACGTGTCGCAGAAGGCGGCGGCGCCGATCGGGGCGGCGTTCACCCTGATCTGCCTCGTCACCGGATCGCTTTGGGGCAAGCCCATGTGGGGCACCTACTGGCAGTGGGATGCAAGGCTCACCTCCATGCTGGTGATGCTGCTGATCTATCTCGGCATTCTGGCGCTTTGGCGCGCCATCGAGGAGCCGAACCGGGCGGCGCGGGCCGTGTCGATCCTCACCCTCGTCGGCGCCGTGAACGTGCCCATCGTCAAGTTCTCCGTCGACTGGTGGAACACCCTGCACCAGCCGGCCTCCGTGTTCCGCCTCGGCGGACCGACGATCCATGCCTCCATGCTCGTGCCGCTCCTGATCATGGCGGTGGCCTTCAGCCTGGTGGGCATCGCGCTGCATCTTGCCGGCATGCGCACGGAAATCCTGCGCCGCCGGGTGCGCACGCTCACCATCCTCGAGGCCGAGCGCCTCGACGCACAGGCGGCCTGAACGATGTCGCACACCTTCTTCATCGCGTTTTCCTACATCCTGACCGCACTCGTCGTGGCAGGCCTGATCCTGCGGGCGTTCATCGACCACCGCATCCAGGTGCGGGCGTTGGCCGAACTCGAGTCGCGCGGCGTCGGCCGGAGATCCCGCCGTGGCTGAGGCTGGCACACCCACTCGCGCGCCCTCCCGCTCGCGCCTCCTCTTCCTGCTGCCCGCGCTTGTCTTCGTCGGAGTGGCGGTACTCTTCGGCGTGCAGCTGATCTCAGGCCGGAACCCGGCCGAGGTGCCCTCCGTCCTCATCAACAAGCCCGTGCCGGCTTTCAGCCTCGCACCGCTCGAAGGTCTTCTGGCCGACGGCAAGCC
>JALYFY010000821.1 GCA_030777385.1 Pseudomonadota bacterium
TTCCACACCTATGCGGTTCCGGACCTGCCGCGCACCAACAACGGTCCCGAACGTAAGCATACGGTGAGGGCCGCAGGGTGAAGGATCAGGCGCCGGACAGCTTGGAGCTCGTCGTGTCGATCTGATCCTTGATCATCTCGCGGAGCACCTCGATGCCCGCCAGAGTAAAGGCGCGGGTCTGACCATCGTTGATGTCGTAGACCCACAACACTCCGTCTTGAGGCTCCAACTCATCCGAGAGATCCCACAGCAGGTCTTCGTCCCGCTCCAGCATCTGAGCGACATAGCCGATGGTGAAGACATGCGAGATCGCCGCCATCGTCAGGCGGCTACCGCTTGCGGGTTCGGACTTTGCCACTCCCAGGGCAGCAACTCGTACAACCTGCTCTGTGGTGTGCCGGCAATGCGGGCCAGCACGTCGGCAAGCCAGGCCAGCGGGTCGATATCATTGAGCTTCGCGGTCACAATCAGCGTGGTCATCGCCGCGGCCCGCTCAGCCCCGCGCTCCGAGCCCGCAAACAGCCAAGCCTTGCGCCCCAAGACAAACCCGCGCAGCGCCCGCTCGGCAGCGTTGTTGGTCAGGCACATCCGGCCATCCTCGACAAAGCCAGCAAACCGGTCCCAGCGCCGGAGCAGATAGTCGATCGGCTTGATCACCGATGCCGAACGCGACAGGCGCGAGCGCTCATCGCGCAGCCACTCCTTCAAATCCGTGAGAAGCGGTGCGCTCTGCTCCTGCCGGATCCGCCGGCGCTCGTCGGCACTCAGGCCGTTGATCGTGCGCTCGATCTCGAACAGTGCATCAATGCGCTTGACCGCCTCCAGCGCAATCGGCGAGATCGCCGGCGCATTCTTCCCGCGCCGGGCATTGGCCGCGATATCGGCCAGCTCAAAGAACGGCCGGCGGGCGTGCGCCCAACATAGAGCGGGCGTGATTGATCCTTGCGGACGGGCAGGATCGTAGAGCCCGTTGTAGCCGCTGTAGGCATCCGCCTGCAGGATCCCGCTGAAGCGGTGAAGGTGCCGGGCCGGATGCTCGTGCCGGCGATCGCGCGAGGCATAGAACAGCGCTGCCGGCGGATCCCGGCCGCCAAAGGGGCGATCATCGCGCACATAGGTCCAGATCTGCCCCGTCACCGTCTGGCCTTTGGCCAGGATCGGCACCGTGGTCTCGTCCCCATGCAGCCGCTCGGCCGCCAGCACATGGGCCTCGATCAGCGCATGCAGCGGCTGCAGCGCCAGCGTGCAGGCCCCGACCTGGTCGGCCAGCGTCGACACGCTCAGGTCAATGCCCTCGCGGGCATAGCGCTCGCTCTGCCGGTTGAGCGGCTGATGCTGACCGAACTTCTCGAACAGGATCTGAGCCAGGAGATTGGGGCCGGCAAAGCCGCGCGGCGTGACGTGGAAGGGTGCCGGCGGCTGGGTGATGGTCTCGCAGGCCCGGCACGAGAAGCGCTCGCGCACGGTCTGGATCACCTTCCACTGGCGCGGGATCACCTCCAGGGTCTCGGTGATGTCCTCCCCCAGCTTCGAGAGCCTGGTCGAGCCGCAGCACGGGCAGCTCTCGGGCGCGGCGATTACCACCCGCTCGCGCGGCAGATGGGCGGGAAAGGGCTTGCGCACCGGATGCCGGCGCTGGATGGACTTCACCGTCTGCGTTAGGGCCGCGGCTTTCTCAGCCGCCAACTCGTCCTCGGTCGCGGCGGCCTCGAGGTCCTCCAGCTGCAATTCCATTTGCTCGAGGAGGCGGGCCTTACGCTCCGAGCTTCTGCCATAGAGCTCGCGCCGCAGCTTCTCGATCTGGAGCTTGAGATGGGCGATCAGCACCTGTGTGCTGGAGGTCTCCGCCTGGGCGCGGGCCGCCACCGCTTCAGCCTCCAAGCGAGCGGCGCGCTCGGCGCGGATCATCGCATGGGCGGCAGCCAGATCGGACGGGAGAGATTCAGGTTCAGGCGTCACAAGCCCAGTGAATCATAGCCCGTGGCAATTGCAACGGCGATCTCTCATCCAACCGACGTTGGACGCCAGGTTTGTTGCGGATTGCGCCAGTCGATTCCGGACAGAAGATAACCCAACTGCGCCGAGGAGATCGCCACGCTGCCATCCGCCGGCGACGGCCACAGGAAACGGCCTTTCTCCAACCGCTTTGTGAACAGGCACGCTCCCTGGCCGTCATGCCAGATGATCTTGATCAGATCGCCCCTGCGTCCCCGAAAGACAAACAGATGCCCGTTGAGCGGATCGCGGCGCAGGATCTCCTGCACCTGCAGGGCCAGACCGGGAAAGCCCTTCCTCATATCAGTGTGGCCGGTGGCCAGCCACACGCGCACCCCGGTGGGAACCGGGATCATCGCAGGCTCTCCAGAGTGCGGAGAACCCGCACGAGCACGCGCTCGTCGCAATCCTTCTTGACCCGGATGCACCAGCCGGTTGGGCTGACGATCTCGATGGGATGACAGTTGGGATCTGGTCTTATCTCGGGCGGATCCGGTGCGACCCGCGCTGGCACGAACCCGGGCTCGTCACCGATCCGCCCCTCGCGATAGGCCTTGCGCCAGGCAAACAGGAGCTGGTTCGAGATCCCGTGCCGCCGCGCGGTGGCCGAGGCCAGCCGGGGAGCCGACAAGCTCTCCTCCACGATGCGGATCTTCTCGCTCTCGGACCAGCGCCGACGACGGCCTGTGTCGACGATCTCGAGCCGGGTGATTGGATGACTGTCAGTAAGGATGTCCATACCGACAGTCAGCGCGATCACTCACGCTATCGCAAGGCGGCCCTCGGCGGATGCTTACTTTCAACTCAAGTATCGCAGCGACAAGTCGCAGGGAGCCGCACTCGCCGCTCAAGTTGCCGCGAGCGTACATCGACACGATCTTCTCATCAAAGCCGGGAAAGCGC
>JALYFY010000822.1 GCA_030777385.1 Pseudomonadota bacterium
ACGGACGATCCGCCCTGCCCCGTCGAGCGCGATGGCGTCGGCCGGCGGGTTGAAGCGAGGCGAGAGGAAGGTCTCGATGCAGTGGGAGAGCGCGTCCATGCCAGTCGCGGCCGTCAGGCGCGGCGGCAGCATGACGGTTAGTTCCGGATCGCAGATGGCTCGCTTGGGGATGAGATGGGGGCTGATCAGCCCCACCTTGCGTCCATCGGAGAGGTTCATGAGAGAGCCGCGCCCGACCTCGCTGCCGGTGCCGGCGGTTGTCGGAACGGCGATCACCGGAGCGACCTTGTCGGTGATGCGCGCTAAGCCGCCCTCGATCATGGCGTACTGCGCCAGCGGTCCGGGATGAGCTGCGAGCAGCGCCACTGCCTTTGCGAGATCGATGGGCGAGCCGCCGCCGAAGCCGATCAACCCGTGGCAGCCTTCGGACCGATACTGATCGAGCGCGCGTAGTGCCGCCTCTTCGGTCGGGTTGGGGGGCACCTCGTCAAAGACGCTGCGAGGCCATGTGCCTAGAACGGCATAGAGGCGCTCCAGCAGACCCGCGGCAGCGATGCCCCTGTCCGTGACGATGAGCAGGCGCTCCATGCCGAGGGCGGCGAGGTCTTCAGGCAGCTCGGCCAGCACGCCGAAGCCGAAACGAACCGTGGTGAGATAGGTGATGAGCGCCATCGACCGTGCCCTCTGAGTAACCACGAATTACGCGCCAGCAGCAGGGCAGCAGGGCGGCCTATGTGGCTCGCCTCGCGGAGGGGTGAGGGCGAGCCCCGCTAACCGAGACTTAATGGCCGCGCCGTACCTGTTGGCGACAGGTCCAGCGTAACGGGACCCGCTCTTCCTAGGAAACTGCCCCGCTCGGCTGCCCCTACCGCCGAGCGGGGCTTTCTTGCGAACGGAGGCATCTGGACCCGTCGGTTCGGGTTGGGTGGTTTCCGGCTGACCAGTTCATTTGAATTGCTGATGGGCGGTCCCTGAACTGGTCGCCGCCTGGTCTGTTTGGAGCACGCCTTTGTAGACCTGCACCAGCCACATAACTGATACCGCCGCGCGTTTACGCTGACCTGTTCGCAGTCCGTTGCGATGACGGCGGAGGTTGGCCCAAGGGGTGAGGCCCAACGCGCGCTGGTATGATGCGACAGATCAGTGCACTTGTGCTAAGCTTGGCGCGCGGGGACTCGGACCTGAGTGCGGCCTTATACTCCCTGGATCGTCCTGCTTTGGCACTCCCGTCATGAGCCCCTCCGCAAAGCGGAGGTCAGGAACATGTCTCGTACTCGCAGATCGTGGTTGCCCCAATTGGGAGTGACACTGCTGTTCAGCGCCAGTCTGGCGCCACACGCCCTTAGTCAGCACGCGCCATCGGCCGATTATGGCGGGCACGTTCACACGGCCGCCAAACGGCTGGGCACCGTCGAATTCAAGGTCGAGTGCAATGCGGCAGCGCAAGCGGAGTTCAACCGCGCCATGGCGCTGTATCACTCCTTCTTCTGGCCCGCAGCGGCGGCCGCCTTCGACGACGTCTTAAGAGCAGACGCGTCATGCGGCATGGCTCACTGGGGCCGGGCCATGGTCATCCTGGACAATCCGTTCGCCTGGCCGGCCAATCTGGCGTCGAAACTGAAAAGTGTCTCCGAGGCGCTCGACGCGGCTCGTGCCGCCGGCCTGAAGAGCCAGCGCGAGAAGGACTACGTCGAGGCGGCGTCCGCTTTCGTGCGCGATCACGATAAGGTGGATCATCGCACGCGCTTGCAGGCCTACGATCAGGCCATGGCGCAGCTGGCCGCTCGCTACCCCGATGATAAGGAGGCCACGATCCTCTCGGCGCTGGTGACCTCGGCCAATTTCGATCCCACCGATAAGGCCTACGCCAATCAGCTCAAGGCAACGCGCATTCTGGAGCCGCTCGCCAAGTCCGATCCGGACCATCCCGGCGTGGCGCACTACCTGATCCACAGCTACGATTATCCCCCGATCGCTAAGCACGGGGTCGAGGCCGCCAAGCTCTACTCGAAGATCGCGCCTGACTCGCCGCATGCCGTGCACATGCCGTCGCACATCTTCACCCGGCTCGGGCATTGGCGCGAGTCGATCGAGTCCAATCGTTGGTCGTCCAGGACAGCGAGCGAGGACACCTTCGACGCGCACCACGCGCACGACTACATGGTCTATGCTCACCTCCAGCTTGCCCAGGACCGCGCGGCACGGGAGGCGCTGGAGAAGTCGAGGCGCATGAAGCTCGTCGACAACTTCGCAGCAGCGTACGCTTATGCGGCCATGCCGGCGCGCTTCACGCTGGAGCGCAGCGACTGGGCGGAAGCAATGAACCTTCCATTGCAGCCGGCGGCTGACACCTATCCCTGGAAGAAGTACCCGCAGGCCGAAGCCGTCAATGCGTTCGCCCGCGGGATCGGGGCCGCGATGAGCGGCAATGCGGCTGCAGCGAGCGAGCAGCAGACACGCCTGCGCGCTTTGCGCGACGCGGCGCGTGAGGCAAAGCTCGGCTATTGGGTTGAGCAGATTGACATCCAGGCTGATCTCATCGGCGGTCTTGCTCTATGTGCGGAGAAGCGGTCGGAGGAGTGCGTCGAGGCCTTGAGAAAGGTCGCCGCGCGCGAGGATGCGACCGAGAAGCACGTGGTCACGCCGGGGCCGATCATCCCCGCCCGCGAAGTGCTGGCGGATATCCTGCTCGCTTCCGGAAAGCCAAAAGAGGCCTTGAGCGAGTACGAGACTGTCCTGAGCAAGGAGCCGAACCGCTATCGCACGACGCTCGGCGCAGCCCGAGCAGCCCGTTCGGCAGGCTCTCAGG
>JALYFY010000823.1 GCA_030777385.1 Pseudomonadota bacterium
CCAATGACATGGAGCCAGACCCCGCGCGTGTTCAGATTGTGCTCATGCCCACCCCCGCGCATGAGAACCCAGGCGGATGCGGCATTCGCCAACAAACCCACGACGGCCACCGCGAGCATCGGACCACTGTCGACTTCAGGCGGCGCGCCGAGCCGCTCGAATGCCTCCCAGAAGATATAGAACGAGATCACGAGCAGAGATGCTGCGTTGACCAGCGCGGCGAGCACTTCCGCGCGATAAAAGCCGAAGGATCGCTCCGGAGTAGCTGGCCGGCGAGCGAGCCACACGGCAAAGAGCGACAGCGCAAGCGCGCCGGCGTCGGTCACCATATGGCCGGCATCGGCCAGCAGTGCGAGTGAATTGGTAAGCAGCCCGCCGGCGACCTCCACGATCAGGACGATGCTCGTAATCGCCAGCGCGATCGCAAGTGGCCGGCGATTGGCGCGCTCGACGCTCGCATGGGAGTGATCGTGGTTATGATCTGTGTGATCGTGCATGAGAAACTGTTGAGTCCGGTCATGGCGTACTTCTCACAAGTCCGGCAAGGGTGTATGATGAATGCCATCAGCGGCGGTGGGGCTGCCGCGCGGTGGCCGTCCGCCGGAGCCGTGAGGTGCATCATGCCTCGCCGTGCCCCCAAGACTTCCCTCCAAGAACGCCGTGCCATCCTCGCTCGCTCTCAGGCTGGTCAGACCGCTCCCCAAATCGCTACTGACCTCGGCTGGTCGGTCCATACCGTTCGCAAATGGCGCCGCATCGCCCGCCACAACGACGACGCTGCCCTCTCTCCCCGCATCGGTCGCGCTCCCACCGGCGCCTTGAGCACCTTTCCGCCTGCTCTGAGCGCCGCCATTCGTCGCTTGCGTCAAGATCATCCTGGCTGGGGACCTCGCACGCTTCTGCTTGACCTCCAGCGCGACCCCTATTGGAGCACCCAGCCGCTTCCCTCTCGCACTCAGATTGCCGCCTTCCTCTCCCAGCAGGGCCTGACCCGCTCCTACCACAAGCATCGCGACTTGCCTCGCCCACCGCGCGATGGTCCGAGTGAGCCCCACCAAGAGTGGCAACTTGATGCTCAAGGGGCCATGACTGTCGCCGGCATCGGCACCGTGAGCGTCATTAACGTCGTCGATGTGGTGAGTCGCCTCAAAGTGGAGAGCTTTCCGGATGTCTTGCACACTCAACCGGCTACGCCAGCCTATCAACTGAGCTTGCGCCGCGCCTTCAGTACCTTTGGGCTGCCCGAGCGCGTGACCTTTGACCATGGCAGCGCCTTCTTTGACAACACGACCCCCTCGCCCTTTCCGACGCTGCTGCATCTGTGGCTGATTGCCTTGGGGATCGTGGTGCTCTTTACGCGCAAACGGCGACCAACCGACCATGCCCAGGTTGAACGGACACACCAGACGATGACCGGGCAGGCACTGCTGGGGCAGAGGTGGGAGGACCAAGCTAGCTTGTGGGCAGGGTTGGATCAGCGGCGCGAGGTGCTCAACGAGGCACTGCCAATGCGCGTGCTGGGAGGGCAGGCTCCGCTTTTGGCCTATCCCGAGGCGCGCCACTCGGGGCGGGAGTACCGAGTGGAGTGGGAAGCGCAGTTGCTGGAGGTGAAGCGGGTGGATGAGTATCTGGCGCAAGGGGAGTGGTTCAGGCAGACGAATTGCCATGGAGAGTTCTGGTTGGGGCAGCAGCGCTACAATGCGGGGCGCAAGTTCGCCAAGGTGGAGTTGGCGTTGCGCTACGATGCAGCAACGCGGGAAGTAGTCGGACGAGCGGCGGGGAGAGAGGAGGAAGTGCGCTGGGCAATCAAGGGGCTGAGCGTGGAGGAGTTGATGGGGGAGGCGGGAGCAGTGGCGGGACTGCCAGCCTATCAATTGGCATTGCCGTTGACGGCGGAAGCGTGGCGGCAGGCACAGTATGCCCAAGCACAGGTTGCTACGGCTATGTAGGACTTTGCGTGGGTACGCCATGACCGGACTCAACATATCTTGTGGTCGGCAGCCTCCCGCCTCTCAGTACCGTTTCCCTTCTTCCTCGGCCGGCGCGTGCCCTTCGCCTGCCACATACGGGAACATCTTTGGCGCCGTCATGGGCGTGAAGTTGCGGCGCGGCGCGGCAACCGTGGCAGGCACGGCCACGTCCACGCGCTCGATCGCCGCGGCGCAGACCTTGTAT
>JALYFY010000824.1 GCA_030777385.1 Pseudomonadota bacterium
CGCGCCGAGACCATTGCGTATGCGGACTATACAGCCCTCAAGGGCGAGGCCGGTGCGCGCGATGCGGGCAAGCTGCGGCTCGAAGGCAAGGAATACACGGTGCAGGACGGCGACGTGATGCACTTCCGGTTCAACACCTGACGGAATCCTGAACGGACGCTTTCTGCTCCGTTCAGGGCCGCTCTGCAACAAAGCCTGCATGGAGGATGTGATCCATGCAGGCTTTATTTGATAACTTCGTCTCCCCGGGCTTTGGCAACGCCGAATTATTCGTCGGTGTGCTCGTGGCCTGCGGCTTCCTCATGATCGGCATTTCGTCCCTGCTGCCCAAATCGGGTGAGGACAACCTCGAATGGTGGGAGCGCTAGGTTTTTAGGGGAGCCGCAGGGCCTTCGGTCCGATCCCGAGGCCGATCTGCAGGCTATCCGCAATGCGCCCGGCCCGATCCACGAAGAACGCGGCCACCTCCGGTTCGCAGATGTCCTGAGCCGTCGCCTCGAACAGCTCCAGCCAGCGGCCAAACAGCTCCGGCGTGAGGTTGAGGCCGAAGTGAGCGGCCTGGGGCTTGCCCCCGTAGCGGCCGGTTCTCAGGGCAATCGAGGACCAGAAATCCACCATGAGAGCCAGATGCGCGCTCCAGCGACCGGACAGCGCTTTATGGAAGATGGGCCCAAGCTCCGGATCGCGGATCACCCGGTCGTAAAAGGTTTCAACGAGCTGGCGGATCAACTCCTCCGACACGCCCTGCGCCGGGCTGACGATCGGGATGCTGCGGCTTGCGGCTGAATGCACCAAGGCGGGGTCTCCTTTCAGCACGGCGGGACGGGAGCATCATGCACCCATCCCGTTCAGGCAATCTTTGCGAAAGATCAAGCCGGGCCGGATTTCTCATCGGCCCGGCCTTGAAAGCCTCAGTGGTGGCTGTGGTTGACCTCAGGCTTCGCCTGCGGCCCGTGCGGATATTCCTTGCTGTGGGAATGAGTGCTCCGCTCGATCTGCTGGCCCACTTCTGCGCCGTAGAACACTCCATGCAAGCCCCAGTATCCGCTCACCAGCACCACGAGGGCGACCGCCAAGCCTGCAGGAACCGAAGCCAGGCTGCCGAGGCGCGGCAGAGCATTCGGCATCTTCACCGCAACCGCCTTGGCCTCGCGGCAGGGATCGGCAGCGACCAGGAAGAGGGCTGCCATGATCAGGGCATGGCCCACAAGGTCGATGCGGCCGAACGGGTACACGGCGGTGAAGAAGATGGCCAGCAGGGACACGGCCGAGAGACGGCGCACCAGCGGAGTCCAGAGCAGGCCGAAGCCCAGGGTGAACTCAGACACGCCGGCCATGGGGATGAACACGTCGCGGGGCATGCCGAAGGTCAGGAAGGGCTTCTCCTCAACGAGCGGGTAGAACCAGTTCGGATAGGCGAACTTCTCAAGGGACGACCACATGAGAGCGATCGCAATGCCCCAGCGCAGCGCCAGGAAGCGGCGGGCGCGCCACTTCTCGTCGTTCGAGGAGGCCATGACCAGATAGGCGGCCACGCCGACGCCGAGCGCCAAGTAGTCGAGCAGGTGGAAGAAATCGTATTCCCGCAGCGCCACCACCCACAGGGTGATGATGCCCGCTGCCGCAACCGGCATGGTCCGGCGCGAGAACACGCAAGCCGCGATCAGGAGCTGCGCCCAGGAGATCAGCTCGGAATCGGTCTTGAGATCGGGGGTGAGATAGATGCCGCCGACCGCGAAGATCGCCACGAAGAAGGCCGCGATGGACGAGCGCATGAAGTCGTCAGAACGGCTCCAGAGCGGCGCGCTGACCCGGTCGAGACCTGCCTGGACGGCACGGCCCAAGGCCATGCGCTCGACCGCAAGCGCGGCCAGGAAGAAGGCGAGCACAAGGCCGATGCCGGTCCAGAACCATTGATTGGTCAGGGTGGCGATGATCGGCTGGGGAGCGGCGTCGACGATATAGGGGGCGAACCACTTCACATGGGCTTCGGCCGGCAGCGCAAACACGGCGCCTGCGCCCAGAGCCGCCAAACCCGTAGCAATACGGCGCAGGGAAAGCCGGTTTGTTGTTCTTGGCCCACAGGGCGCAAGGCCGTTCGTGGTGTGTACGCTAGACATGACATCCTCGCTTGTGAAGATCGAATTCCGATGGGCAGAGGAATAGACCCATTGGACGCGGGGCAACATTCAGATCATGCCCCTAAGGGATTTTGCGTAGTGCCATCATAGGCTTGGCCGTACGCTAGAATGGGCGCAGCAAGGTCCAGCGCCTGAAGGGATCGATCCCGAACCTTGAGCGTTGAAGGGATGTCACTTCCAACGCTCAAGCGCATGCACCTTCACCGCCGACACACCTGGAACCTAACCCCCTCAGAGGCCATCGCCCTTCAGCAGGAGCTGAGGACGGAGGTCGACTCCACCCGGCCTATCGATCTCGATGCGGTCGGGCTGGTGGCGGGCGTCGACGTGAGCGTGAAGAACGAGCAGTCGCAGGCTGCCATCGTGGTGGTCACCTTTCCGGGCTTTCTGCCGGTGGAGACCGTTCTGGCGCAGCGCCCCACGCCCTTCCCTTATGTGCCGGGCCTTCTGAGCTTCCGCGAGGGGCCTGTGCTCGAGGAAGCCTTCGAGAAGCTGAAATCCGAACCGGACGTCTTCCTCTTCGACGGCATGGGCATCGCCCACCCCCGCCGCATCGGCATCGCCAGCCATATGGGCCTGTGGCTCCAGCGCCCGACCATCGGCTGCGGCAAGACGCTTCTGTGTGGGCGCTACAAGGATCTTGGCGAGGAAAAAGGCTCAGCAGCACCCCTCATCGACCGCAAGGAGACCATCGGCGTGGCGCTGCGCACCCGCACGGCCAAGAACCCGATGTTCATCTCGCCGGGCCACCTCGCCGATATCCCCACCGCCACGGAACTCGTCCTGCGCTGCTCCCCGAAATACCGCCTGCCGGAGCCGATCCGCTTGGCGCACAACGCGGCGGGACAGTTTTCGCCGTAGGCGCCCTCGCCTCAGCGCACAGCTCCGTTT
>JALYFY010000825.1 GCA_030777385.1 Pseudomonadota bacterium
GTAGGTTCGATCGAGCCTCACGCCCCGTTCGCGAAAGAGATTGGCGAGCACGCGGTGAACGATGGTGGCGCCGACCTGGCTCTTGATGTCGTCGCCGACGATGGGGAGGCCGCGCTCCTCGAAGCGCTTGCGCCATTCCGGGTTCGAGGCAATGAACACGGGGATGCAGTTCACGAAGGCGCAGCCTGCCTCAAGGGCCCGCTCCGCATACCATTCGCTTGCCTTCTGTGAGCCCACCGGCAGATACGAGACGAGAACATCCGTCTTGGACTGGCGCAGAATTTCAGTAATGTCTGCCTCGTCCTCGCCGGATTCCTCGATCTCATCGCGCAGGTATTTGCCGATGCCATCGAGGGTTTTGCCGCGATGGACGATAATCCCACTTTGCGGGACGGCAGAAAAGCGCTGGGTGTTATTGGGCTGGGCGAAAATCGCTTCCGAGACGTCGCGGCCGACTTTGGAGGCATTGATGTCGAACGCCGCGGACACCTCCACATCGCTGATATGATATCCGCCGATCTCGACATTCATCAGACCGGGCACAGGCTCGTTGCCCTTGGCGTCCCGGTAATAAGAAAGACCCTGCACGAAGGACGAGGCACAATTGCCGACGCCCACGATCCCCACGCGGACCTTTCTTGAAGTCATGACGGATCTCCCGTTGTGCGTCCGGAAAATTGCCTTGCTTTTCAGGCGAGCTGCCAAAATAGACAGCAGGCAAACGCCGAGCAACATAGTCCCAAGCTTGGCCGTCAACGTTTGGGAAAGGTATGTAGTTCCCTGCTGGATTCCTCGCTGAGACTCTTGTCTTGGTGCTTGAGTGCCCAAACTACTCAGGAAGCGAGGAACAAAGATGAAGCTTTGGAGTTTTCAAAGCGAAAGGCCAAGCTTGTGAAGGGAATGCAAGGTATGGCGGCAGGTGCCGTGTCATGCCTTATAGCTGATTTCCGCTTGGAAAGCGAATGTCCCGCGTCGCTTTTCCATTTGAGAGACAAGCTGCACTCCCTCCTCCTGCGCGATGGCATGCAGATCAATAGCAGATCCGGAGGCATTTCGTGACGGATACGATCCTCATTACCGGCGGTGCGGGCTTTATCGGCCGTTACGTTGCTCGTGCCTGCTTGGAGCGTGGACACCGGGTCCGCGTGCTCGACAGTCTCATCGAGCAGGTTCACGGTGACAAGACGCAGGCCGATGGGCTCGATCCCGAGGTTGAGGTCGTCGTCGGCGACGTGCGTGACGAGACGGCGGTGCTCCGGGCGCTGAAGGGCGCCACGAAGGTGGTGCACCTTGCCGCCGAGGTCGGCGTCGGCCAGAGCATGTATGCGGTCGACCGGTATGTTTCCGTGAACGATTACGGCACGGCGGTACTGTTTCAGCAGCTCATCGACAATCCGGTCAAGCGTGTGGTCGTTGCCTCGTCCATGAGCATCTATGGCGAAGGTCTCTATAAGGATGCGGACGGCCGGATCATGGAGGATATCGTCCGTACGCCCCGTGCAAGCGAGAACGATCCCTGGGACCCTCTCGACGCGCAGGGGCGGCCGCTCATTCCGGTGCCGACCCCCGAGTGGAAGAAGCCTGCTCTGGCGTCCGTCTATGCTCTTTCCAAATACGTTCAGGAGCGTCTGACCCTGACTCTCTGTCCGGCCTACGGCATGGAGGGCGTGGCGCTCAGGCTCTGGAATGCCTATGGGCCGGGGCAGGCCCTGTCCAATCCCTATACGGGCGTTCTGGCCATCTTCGCATCGCGCCTCCACAACGGCCAGCCTCCGATGATCTTCGAGGACGGCCAGCAGCGCCGCGATTTCGTGCATGTGGAAGATGTGGCGCAGGCTTTCGTTCTGGCGCTCGAGCACGAGAAGGCGCCGGGCGGCGTCTATAATGTGGGCAGCGGGCAGGATCGCACCGTCTCCGAGGTGGCGGAGCTCCTGTCTCAGGCCATGAACCGGCCGATGGCGCCCGAGATTGCCGGCAAGGCGCGCATCGGCGACATTCGCCACTGCATTGCCGACATCGGCAAGATTCAGCAGGAACTGGGCTACGCCCCCAAGA
>JALYFY010000826.1 GCA_030777385.1 Pseudomonadota bacterium
CGGGCGCTTCCCTGACAGGGGCCTGCCTCATAGAAGGCCTGCCCTAGGCGCGGAAACTTCTCGGCCGCGCCGATGACCATCCTGATCGAGGAGATGTGCTCCGGCGTGCCCATGCGGCGCAGGTAGCTCAGGCCCAGCTTGGTCAGCACGGCGCGCACGTCAGGGTCCTCGGCATCGAGCTGGAACAGAACCTCGGCCAAGCCTTGCTTCTCTTCCGTGGTCAGGGCCTCGAACAGGCTCTCCTTGCTGTCGAAATAGACGTAGAGCGTCCCCTTGGAGACGCCAGCGACCTTAGCGATTTCGCCCATGCTGGCGCCGTCGAAGCCCTGAGCGAGGAAAACCTTGCGCGCACCTTCCAGAATTTGGCGGCGCTTGGCGCTTTCGGCGCTCTCCTCTGATGAAGGGGAAAGGTCCTGATCCAAGGTGCTGTCATGCACGGCGCTCATGGCTTCTATAATTTCCTTTTCGGCTATTGACCGAACGGTTCGGTCAACTCATATATGGCAGGCAATCGACAGAGATCAAGGCCTCATCGGGCGGCTCGAACCAGTTGGCCCCTGACGGATTCAGAAGGCTTTGCAGAGGTTTAAGATGGCTTACCGGGAAGAGTTTGAACAGGGCGCGAAGAGCGGCTCCGACGAGGCTGTGGACGTGTCGACTCGTCAGCCGGAGCAGGGGGCTCCAGAGGCGGTTGCGCCCAAGGCCAAGAAGGGCTTCGGCAAGAAGCCTGTGATCTTTGCCATGCTGGCGGGTGCGCTCGCCTTTGGTGCGTATGAGGGGCATGAATGGTGGACCAACGGGCGCTTCCTTATTTCAACGGAGGATGCCTATGTGCAGGCTGACATCACAATTCTGTCCGCCAAGGTTTCCGGCTATGTGTCGTCAGTGGCGGTCACCAACAACCAGAGCGTCAAAGCAGGCGATCTGATCGCCAAGATCGATGACGGGGATTACCGCTTCGCCCTGCAATCGGCCAAGGACAAGCTCGCTACCCAGCAGAGCGCCATCACGCGCATCGGCCGCCAGATCGAGGCCAGCCGCGCTTCGGTAGCCCAGGCAGAGGCGCAGGTTGCCGCCGCGCGGGCAGAGGCCGAGCGCGCCGAGGGGGATTATGCCCGCCAGCAACAGCTTGCTCGCTCGGATTATACGAGCCGGGCTGCGCTTGAGACAGCCAAAGCCAACCGCGACCGGGCCGATGCCAACGTGAAGAGCGCTCAGGCAGCGCTTGCAGCCGCTCAGGCGAACGTGGAGGTTCTCTCAGCCCAGCGGACGGAGGGACAGCGCGTTGCCGCCGAGCTGCAGACCTCGGTCGAGAAAGCGGAGCGTGACCTCACCTTTACAGAGATCCATGCCCCCGTTGACGGCGTGATCGGCAACAAGGCGATGGAAGTCGGCACCTTTATTCAGCCAGGAGCCCGTCTTGCAGCGCTCGTGCCGATGAGCAGCGTTCATGTGGACGCGAATTTCAAGGAGACGCAGCTCGCCTCCCTGAAGCCTGGCCAGAAGGTGCATATCGAGGTGGACGCGTTCCCGGATGCCGACATCGTAGGCACCGTGGAGAGCGTCTCGCCTGCCTCCGGCGCGGTGTTCAGCCTGCTGCCGCCCGAGAACGCCACCGGCAACTTCACCAAGATCGTCCAGCGCGTGCCCGTCCGTGTCTCCGTCAACCCAGAGATTGTTCAGCAGGGCATCCTTCGCCCGGGCCTGTCCGTGGTCGTCGACGTGGATACGCGCACCTCGGCTGAGCCTGAAAAGACGGCCAGCATCAAAGAGTAAGGACCCATGGCCGCATCAGCCGCCATCCCTAACAAGCAAAGCGCCATGCCTGCCGCAAAGTCCGCGCCGCTCGACCGGCGCCGGACCTTTGCGTTCTTCTGCATGGTCTTCGGCATGTTCATGGCGATCCTGGACATCCAGATCGTCTCGGCCTCCCTTGCCGAGATTCAGGCGGGATTGTCAGCATCTTCCGAGGAAATCTCCTGGGTGCAGACGAGCTACCTGATCGCCGAAGTGATCATGATCCCGCTCTCGGGAACCCTCTCGCGCGTGCTTTCCACCCGCTGGATGTTCGTGATCGCGTCCGGCGGCTTCACGTTCATGAGCTTCATGTGCGCGACGGCCACAAACATCGAGCAGATGATCGTCTACCGTGCCCTCCAGGGCTTCATCGGCGGCGGCATGATCCCGACCGTCTTCGCTTCGGCCTTCACGATCTTCCCGCCGGAAAAGCGCCCCGTGATCTCGCCGATCATCGGCCTTGTGGCAACGCTCGCTCCGACCATCGGCCCGACCCTTGGTGGTTATCTGACAGATCTCTTCTCTTGGCACTGGTTGTTCCTCGTCAATATCGTGCCCGGCATCCTCGTTACGGTTTCCACCTACCTGCTGGTCGATTTCGACGAGCCGGATCTCAGCCTGTTCAAGTCTTTCGACTGGGCAGGTCTCGGCTTCATGGCGGCTTTCCTGGGCTCTCTCGAATACGTGCTGGAAGAGGGGCCGCTCAACGATTGGTTCCAGGACGAGGCCGTGCTGATCCTGACGGTCGTCTGTGTCGTCGGCGGCGTTGGTTTTTTCTACCGCGCTTTCAATGCAAAGCAGCCCATCGTGGATCTGCGCGCCTTTGCCGACCGCAACTTCCTCGCGGGCTCGTCATTCAGCTTCGTCATGGGCATTGGCCTCTACGGCCTGACCTATCTTTACCCGCTCTATCTCGGGCGGGTGAGGGGGTATTCGTCCCTGCAGATCGGTGAGACCATGTTCGTCTCCGGCGCTTGCATGTTCCTCATGGCTCCGGTGGCGGGCATCCTGTCCCGCAAGCTCGACCCTCGCGTAATGATGGCGGTCGGCTTTGCCGCCTTTGCCTTCGGCACATGGCTGATCACCGGCCTCACCAAGGATTGGGACTTCTGGGAACTCTTCGTACCCCAGATCTTCCGTGGTGTCGGTCTCATGATCTGCATGGTGCCGATCAACAACATCGCGCTCGGCACGCTCCCGCCCGACCGGATCAAGAATGCCTCTGGTCTCTACAATCTCACCCGCAATCTCGGCGGCGCGGTGGGTCTGGCGGTGATCAACACCCTGGTGAACGATCGTCTCGACCTGCATCTGCAGCGCCTGCGGGAGAGCGTGAACTGGAGCCATTCTGCTGCGGTCGAGACCCTCAACGCCCTGACCCTGAAGTTCCAAGCCCTCGGCACGGATGCGGGGCAGGCGGCGCTGAGGACCATGGCGAACATGGTCAGGCGCGAGGCCTTGGTCATGTCGTTTGCCGACGTTTTCCTGCTCCTGACCTTCCTCTTCCTGGGGCTGATCTGCGCCTTGCCCTTCATCGACAAGCCGCGGGCGGCTCCTGCTGGTGGAGGCGGGCACTAGGACTTGGCGATGCGGGGACTGCTCGGGCTTTAAATAGTTGTTCTTGAAGCCCGAACATCATAGCTTGCCGGCAGATTTTCTCGTTCAGGTCGAAGTTCAAGCATCTTGCCTCCTCCCTCACGCAAATCCGCCTCCGTGGGTGCCGTGCGCCGCGCCTTCGCACCCTGGTCCAGTCCTGACGCCAAGCCGCTCATCCGCTTCGAGAACGTCACGAAGCGGTTCGGCGAGGCCGTGGCGGTCGATCACCTGTCGCTCGACATCTTCGAGGGCGAGTTCTTCTGCCTGCTCGGCCCCTCCGGCTGCGGCAAGACCACGCTCATGCGCATGCTGGCAGGGTTCGAGACGCCGAGCGAGGGGGCGATCACCTTAGGGAACCAGAACCTTGCCGGCGTGCCGCCCTATCGCCGGCCCGTGAACATGATGTTCCAGTCCTATGCGCTCTTTCCGCATATGAGCGTGGAGAAGAACATCGCCTTTGGCCTGAAGCAGGACGGTATGCCGAAGGACCAAATCGCCGAGCGCGTCAGCGAGATGCTGCGCCTCGTCCAGCTTGAGAATCTGGCGCGGCGCAATCCCAGCCAGCTCTCCGGCGGCCAGCGGCAGCGCGTGGCCCTCGCCCGCGCGCTTGCCAAGAAGC
>JALYFY010000827.1 GCA_030777385.1 Pseudomonadota bacterium
GCCTCCGATCCGCATGCGGAGCACATCCCGGTGGTCGAGCGCATCACGCCTGCCATCGAAGCCATGGCGGGAGGCGCGGCCTCGGAGCTGTCGCGCGGCGGCATGCGCACCAAGGTGGAAGCCGGAAAGATTGCGACGGCCGGCGGCACGCACATGGTCATCGCCGATGGACGCACGAAAAATCCGCTGAAGCGGGTTGCCGAGGGCGGGCGCTGCACCTGGTTCCTGACGCCGTCCAACCCCGCCACCGCGCGCAAGACCTGGATCGCCGGAGCGCTCGAGCCGCGCGGCACCCTCACCGTGGATGAGGGCGCAGCGCGTGCCCTGCAGGGCGGGGCGAGCCTGCTGCCGGTGGGCGTGCGCCGGGTCGACGGCTCCTTCCGTCGGGGCGATGCGGTGACGATCCGCAGCGAGAGCCGGGTTCTGGGCCGAGGGCTTGTGGCCTACGATGCGGAGGATGCGGCGCGCATTGCCGGGCGTCCGAGCCGCGAGATCGAAGCGATCCTGGGCAATCCGGGCCGCACCGAGATGATTCACCGGGACGACATGGCGCTCGGCGACTGAGCCTCGTTGAGGAGATCGAGCAGCATCCGCGCATCGCCGGGAGCGGCGCTCTTGATGTCGTTGTCGAAATACACGTAGACGCCGCGCCCGTTCCGCTGCCAGGCGGCGATCCGGTGCGACCAGCCCTGCAGGGTCTCGGGGCTGTAGCTGCCCGCATAGCGCCCATTGGTGCCGTGAGCCCGCACATAGACGAAATCCGCAGTATCCACCCAAGGCGCGGGAGCGTCCGCGTGATCGGAGATGCAGAGCGCTGCGTTGTGATCGCGCAAGGTTCGGAAGACCGATTCCTCGTACCAGCTCGGATGGCGGAACTCGAAGGCGCAGCGCCGGCCATCGGGGATGAGCGACAGGCAGCGCGCCACCCGCTCCCGCGTCTCGGCATCGGCCTTGAACGTGGGCGGCAGCTGGAACAGCACCGGGCCGAACTTGTCGCCCAACGCATTCATTCGGCCGAAGACGAGATCGATGCTCTCCTCGATATCTTTCAGCCGCTTCATGTGCGTGATGTAGCGCGAGGCCTTCCAGGCGAACAGAAAACCCGCAGGGGCAGCGTCATGCCAGGCGCGTACCGCCTGTTCGGTAGGGAGCCGGTAGAAGGAGTTGTTGATCTCGGCGGTGTCGAACCTCCCGATGTAATAGGACAGGAAGTCCTTGATCTTTAAATCTGCCGGGTAGAAAGGTCCGTGCCAGGATTTGTAGTGCCAGCCGGAGGTTCCGATCCGGATCTCGGGCGCCGTGGAGGCAAGACGGCTTGGCTCCAAAGCCTCCTGCCGTGCTATGGCTTCCGATTGAGACATTGCCTCCGATGCGGGTTGGGACTTGGACATGGATAGCTTTCGGGCCTTGATTGCAGAAGTTCTCGCTGATCACTTCAACGCGGCAGGGACGGCTTCGGTTGGTAGATTGGACGTTCCGGCTTTGATGGCCGAACTCGGGCGCCGCGCGCGAAAGGCCGCACGGCGCGTCGCTTTGGCAGCGCCTGAGGAGAAGAATGCGGCCCTGCACGCCATGGCGGCCCGCATCCGCGCTCAGGCCGACGCGATCCTTGCCGCCAATGCGCAGGATCTTGCTGAGGCAAAGGCCAAGGGTCAGAGCAGCGCCTTCATCGACCGCCTGATCCTGAACCCTGAGCGGGTTGAGGCCATTGCGGCTGCGGTCGAAAGCATCGCCGCGCTGCCCGATCCGGTCGGGCGCGTGCTCGCCCGCTTCGAGCGTCCCAACGGCCTGCAGATCGAGCGCGTCGCCACGCCGCTCGGCGTGATCGGCGTGATCTTCGAGAGCCGTCCCAATGTGACGGCGGATGCCGGCGCGCTCTGCCTCAAGGCCGGCAATGCCGCGATCCTGCGCGCGGGCTCCGAGAGCTTCCGCACGTCGCTTGCCATCGCCGAGGCGATGGGGGAGGGGCTGGAGCAGGCGGGCCTGCCTTCTGATGCCATCCGCCTCGTGCCGACCCGCGACCGGGCTGCGGTGGGCGCCATGCTGTCGGGGCTCGACGGCCATATCGACGTGATCGTGCCGCGCGGGGGCCGGAGCCTCGTGGCGCGGGTGCAGGAGGAGGCGAGGGTGCCGGTCTTCGCGCATCTGGAGGGGCTCAACCATGTCTATGTGCATGGGGCAGCCAGCCTGGAGATGGCAAAAAGGATCGTGCTGAACGCCAAGATGCGCCGCACCGGCGTCTGCGGCTCGGCCGAGACGCTGCTGGTGGACCGCGCCTGCGCCGGGACGCACCTGAAGCCTCTGGTATCCGGGCTGCTCGATGCCGGTTGCGCCGTGCGCGGCGACGAGGCCGTGCAGGCTGCAGATCCGCGGGTGACCGCGGCGACGGAGGAGGACTGGCGCACCGAGTATCTCGACGCGATCATCTCGGCCCGGGTCGTCGACGGGCTGGACGAAGCGATGGGGCATATCGAGACCTACGGCTCCCACC